>JAQXAP010000160.1 GCA_029252865.1 Polaribacter sp. | reverse complement strand
TGTATTATAGATGGTGTTCGTTTACATGCGGGTAAACGTTTCGTTTATAAGCACAATGACATGGAAAGCTTCGAAAAAAATATAAAGCGTGCTCATAGAATGGCTGAGAAAACTGGCGGAGGAATTTTAGTGATTTCTGAAGGAGTTTTCGGAATGCGCGGTGAGCAAGGACGTTTAAAGGAAATTGTAGCTTTCAAAAAAGAGTATAATTTTAGACTTTTAGTTGATGATGCTCATGGATTTGGAACTCTTGGAAAAGATGGAAAAGGAACAGGAGTAGAGCAAGGCGTGCAAGATGATATAGATGTTTATTTCGCTACGTTTGCAAAATCGATGGCAGGTATTGGTGCTTTCTTTGCAGGAAATAAAGAAGTAATACAGTATTTACAGTATAATATGCGTTCTCAAATGTTCGCAAAGTCATTGCCTATGGCAATGGTAAAAGGAGCATTAAAACGTCTTGATATGTTGCGTACAATGCCGGAGTTAAAAGAAGCCTTGTGGAGAAATACAAATGCTCTTCAATCTGGTTTGCGTAATGCTGGTTTTAATTTAGGTACAACACAAACATGTATTACACCAGTCTTTTTAAAAGGAGATATTCCTGAGGCAATGGCAATGGTAAATGATTTGCGTGAAAACCACGGAATCTTTTGTTCTATTGTAGTGTATCCGGTAATACCTAAAGGATTAATTATCCTAAGATTGATACCTACTACAACACATACGCAAGAGGATATAGACGAAACTATTACTGCTTTTTCTGCAATAAGAGAATCGTTAGAGAATGGTACTTATAAAAATATTGCAGCTTCAATGATGGTGTAATTCAATTTTATAGAATAGTTAATATAATACCTTGCATTATTGTGAGGTTTTTTTATGCTTTTTTTACTTTTTAGCCAAACTTAAGTCCGAACGCACTTTGTATCGCATACGTCTGCGATACAAAGTGCCTACTGATGGAGTAAAAGTTGCGTCTTAATCTTTTAAACTTTCCGTACTTATTTCCAATTTTCTTTTTAATTTTGACAAAATATTAAATAGATTTCATTTTTTTTACTTTGATAAAAAAGGTAAGTTTTAAGGTAAAAAGTGTTCTTAATGGCATTTGATGAGACCATTTATTAGGTTTAATTATAACTATTTTGCTTTTATTCTGTACAAATTGTTGTTGAGATTCTTATCAGGGTAAAGTGAAATCTTAAGAATTTAGGCAATAAATAATAGTAAAACGATAGTAGATAAGAAATTTAAATACAACGAGCTTATTGGTTTATAAAAGTTATTTTCAAAAAAAAACCTCACCATTTTAAAATGATGAGGCTAGTATATTTTGTAATTATGGTATTTAGCTTTCTCTACGTTTTCTTCCAAAACCACTAGATGATCTTCTTTCTCCAGAACCACTGCCAGAATTTCTATCTGCTCTATCCGGTCTATCAGAAGATCGTTTGTTAGAGGAGCGTCTGTCGGATCTTCCTCGACTCGAAGAACCTCCTTCCCTGCGTCTTCCAAATCCACTGCCTTCTCTTTTACCAAAAGGTTTTCTGCCTCCTCTTCTGCCACCTCCGCCACCAGAGCGTTCTTTCTTAGTAATTTCAATATTTACTGAGCGTCCGTCAAAGTCTGGTTGGTTGTTAGCAAAAGCTTCTAAGGTTTTATCTTCGAAGTTTTTATCGAGTTCAAAGAAAGAAAAAGTATCTAAAATATCTATAGATCCAATTTCTACTTTATCACCAATATTCTGTTCGTTAATTAAACCAATTAACTTACCAGGATTTAAATTGTCTTTTCTACCAATATTGATAAAGAAGCGGGTCATGTTTTCGTTAACCGTTCTAGCTCTTGAGTTTTCTCTGGAAGATAAATCGTTTAAATCTTTTGAGTTTTCGTAATACTTTAACATCGTATTAAATTCTAAAGAAACGAACTTTTTTATTAATTCTTCTCTATCTAAATCTTCTAGTTTTTCATAAATACTAGGTAAAAACTCTTCCATTTCAGATTCGTTTACTTCAGTATTTTGAACTTTATCAATTAAATTCATTAATTGATTTTGAACTATTTCTTTACCAGAAGGTACTTTTCCTTGTACAAATTTCTTTTGAATGATTCTTTCAATCTGGCGTAACTTGCCTTTCTCTTTTCCATTGACTAAAACAATAGAAATACCTTTATTGCCAGCTCTACCAGTTCTACCACTTCTGTGGTTATAATTTTCTATTTGATCTGGTAATTTATGGTTAATAACATGTGATAATTCATTAACATCCAATCCACGAGCAGCAACGTCTGTAGCTACTAATATTTGAATTGATTTTTTTCTGAATTTACCCATCACGGAGTCTCTCTGTGCTTGTGACAAATCTCCATGTAAAGAATCTGCACTGTAGCCATCTTTAATTAAGTTGTCTGCAACTTCTTGTGTTTCTCTTCGAGTTCTACAAAAAATAATTGCATAAATATCAGGGTTTAAATCTGCTATTCTTTTTAATGCTGGGTAACGAGTCCTTTCAGTAACAGAATAATATTCATGAGTTACGTTTACTGATCCAGAATTTTTTTGTCCAGATGTAATTTCTACCGGGCTGGTCATATAGTTTCTAGCGATAGATTCTACTTCTCTAGGAAAAGTTGCTGAAAACAATAATGTTTGTTTAGTATCAGGAGTTGCTTCTAGGACTTTATCTAGTTCGTCTTTAAAACCCATGTTTAACATTTCATCGGCTTCATCTAAGACTAACCATTGAACGTTTCCTAATTTTAAAGCTCTTCTTTTTATTAAATCTACAGTTCTACCAGGAGTTCCTACAACAATTTGTGATCCTCTTTTTAAAGACCTGATTTGATCTTCTATACTAGAACCACCATAAACTGTAGTTACTTTAGTTTTAGGTAGATATTTACAAAATTCCTTGATGTTGTTACCGATTTGAACGGCAAGTTCTCTTGTAGGAGATAAAATTATAGCTTGTACATTACCGTTGGTATCATCTAAAAGTTCTAATATTGGTAAACTAAAAGCAGCAGTTTTACCTGTACCTGTTTGTGCAAATGCTTTTAAATCGTCTGTTGAAGAGATAATTTGAGGAATTGCTTTTTCTTGAATAACAGTTGGCTTTTCATATCCTAAATCTGTTAATGCTTTATTGATAGGTTCTTTTAAACCTAATTCTAAAAATGTTGACATACTGTGTTTTTTGTAGATTCACAGAACGCCCACCTGTAAACCCGATTATAAATTCGACTTGATTTTTAGTGAGTTAGACTCAAAATAAAAATCCTGCAAATATACAGTATTATTCTAAAGTATGGTTTATAAATATTATTTACTTAATTTTTTTAATTCTAAAGGTAGTTTTTTGGAACTAATTGATGCAAAACCATTAGTTATAATTCCTTTTTTATTGATTAGAATTGATCTAGGCATTTTACTTGTTAAAAATTTATTGGCGTTACTTTTAGGAGTGATAAAAAACTGGTTTTTAATATCTATTTTGTGAATCCTGTGTTTATTGTTTCCATCAATTTTTATTTGAATAAAATTTATATTCGGGAATTTACGTGCTAGGTAATTTATTCTAGACGCTATATAATTTGGACTCACGTATTCTGGATTCCAAAAAAACAAAAATGAATCTTTATTCTTAATAAGTTTTTTTACAGAGTGCTCTCCATTGTTTAAATCGTTAATAATAAAGTCTGTTATTTTTTGACCTTTATATAAAGCCTTGCAATCTGATAAAAGTTGTTTTACTTGTTTTTTATCTTTTTTACTTGTACTAATCGCTAAATATGCGTCAAAGGCGTCTTTGTTAATGGCACAACTAGATTTTTTATAGAAATGTCCAATGACGGTTTGTTTTAGAAAAGCATTTTTTGAAGTTTCTGATTGTATATTATTATTTATAGTATTCAATAAGTCTATTGTAAAATCTGATGTATATTCATGGGGCATTGGTTTATGTCCTAATGAATAAGTAGTATTGTACAAAAAGTTTCTAACATATTTAGAATAGGGAGGGTAATACATTAAAGAATCATTATTTGTGTTTACTAATTTTCTATGCCTGTAAAATAAAGGAGGCATTGTATTAAAATCACTCTTATTACTGCGCTTTACATGCGCCATTGGGTATCTTTCTATCCTTCCATAAAATGGATAGGTAAGTGCTATTTTTAAAATACGATTAAAACCATTGGTTTCATCGGGATGATTTAAAATATATTTTTGATATGTTTGTTTTTTTAGGGAAATTAGAGAATCTATTTTCAAATAAAATGCTTTAGGTTCTAATTCGTTTAATTGATAAAACATTTTATTATCTTTTTCTTCCTCTAGAAAGCAATCAATTAAAATATTATTTCTCTCAGCTCCTTTTCCTGCAAAGACAATAGATTCATCAAAATCCCAAGTATTTAAGCGTAACATTAAACTATCTTGAGGCTCTAGATAGATATATTGGTTTTCATCACCGTGTACAAAATAATAAAGACCTTCATTAATTACATTTAGCTTACCAATAAACCTATTGTCTTTTTCTAAATACATGGTATCTATTACTTTATCCATTGAGAACAAAACAACAAAATTAGATTTTGGGTTTATAATTTTACCTCCAAAATAAGTATCAGTATTTTTTGGTGTAGAATTGCAACTTGTAAATAATATTATTGAAAATAATAAAATGAAATTAAATAAATATTTAATCATAAATCTTAAAAATCATTTGAATCCACACAAATTTACTTATATAGTTGTGGTCTTCTTGTTAATTCGTTGTTAAAATAGTTCTTAAAAAAAGCACGAATAGTAGAAATAATATTTATTAAAATGCATTGAGCATCGGTGCTAAAAGATAAATCAAATTTGTACTTTTGCAGAAATTTAAAAAAGTAGAGTATGTTATCAGTTTCTAATTTATCAGTCCAATTCGGAAAACGAGTTTTGTTTGATGATGTTAACACCAAATTTCAAACAGGAAATTGTTATGGAATTATAGGGGCAAATGGAGCAGGAAAATCCACATTCTTAAAGATTATTTCTGGTGTTCAAGAACCAACTTCAGGTCAGGTTCATTTAGAAAAAGGAAAGCGAATGTCTGTTTTAACACAAGATCATTATGCTTTTGATGAATTTCCTGTTTTAGAAACAGTGGTAATGGGTAACAAAGATCTGTTTAAAATTAAAAAGCAAATAGATGAATTATATGCTGATTATACTGATGAAAATGCAGAAAAGATTGGAGAGCTTCAAATAATTTTTGAAGAAATGAATGGGTGGAATGCAGATTCTGATGCAGCAGCCATGTTATCTAATTTAGGTATATCTGAAGATTTACATTACACATTAATGAAAGATTTAGATGGTAAGCAAAAGGTACGTGTTTTGATTGCACAAGCACTTTTTGGAAATCCGGATGTTCTAATAATGGATGAACCAACCAATGATTTAGATTTTGAGACAATTGCTTGGTTAGAAAACTTTATAGCCAACTTCGATAACTGTGTAATTGTGGTTTCTCATGATAGACACTTTTTAGATGCAGTTTGTACTCATATTTCTGATATTGATTATGGTAAAATAAATCATTTTTCTGGTAATTATACATTTTGGTATGAATCTAGCCAGTTAGCAACAAGACAAAGAGCACAGCAGAATAAAAAAGCAGAAGAGAAAAAGAAAGAGTTAGAAGAGTTTATCCGTCGTTTTTCTGCAAATATGGCTAAGTCAAAACAAGCGACTTCTCGTAAGAAAATGATCGAGAAATTGAATGTTGACGAAATTAAGCCCTCGAGCAGACGTTATCCTGCAATTATTTATAAAAGTGATAGAGAGGCTGGAGACCAAATTTTAAATGTTGAAGAATTATCAAAAGACTTTGAAGGAGAAAAATTATTTGACAAAGTTCATATCAATTTAAATAAAGGAGATAAAATTGCTTTAATTTCTAAAAACTCAAGAGCTGTTAGTGCTTTTTATCAAATTATTACCAATAATCAAAAAGCAGATTCGGGTAAATTCGATTGGGGGGTTACAACAACACAATCATACTTGCCCTTGGATAATTCATCTTTTTTCCAAGACGGAGAATTGAATTTAGTAGACTGGTTAAGGCAATATGCGCAAACAGAGGAAGAGCGGGAAGAAGTTTTCTTAAGAGGATTTTTAGGAAAAATGATTTTTTCTGGTGAAGAAGCTTTAAAGAAAAGTAATGTACTTTCTGGAGGGGAAAAAGTACGTTGTATGTTATCTAGAATGATGATGAAAAGAGCGAATATCTTAATCTTAGATGAGCCAACAAATCACTTAGATCTGGAATCGATACAGGCATTAAATAACTCGTTAATTAATTTTAATGGAACTGTTTTATTTACCACTCACGATCATGAGTTTGCACAAACTGTCGCCAACAGAGTTATTGAGTTAACACCCAAAGGTGTAATAGATAGATATACTTCTTTTGATGAGTATTTATCAGACCCAAAAATTAAAGAATTAAGAGACAAAATGTATTCTTAGAAATATAAAAAAAAGGAAACTATTTAGCTTCCTTTTTTTTTGTCATTTCTATAAGATAAGATAATCTCAGTTTTTACTTTTTTTGCAGTGGGCTAATTATCTTGACATCAGAAAAAGAAATAGCTCCTCTTATAACGCCATCTATTGTTTTCTTTAAAGCTTCTATCAATTGCATTTTTAGTTGCGATTTATGGTAAATTAAACTCACTTCTCTTGCGGGAGGTGGGTTGGTAAATTCGCGTAAATGACTTTTATCAATATCGTTTAAATCTAAGGTGTGTAAATAGGGTAATAATGTCATTCCCAAACCTTCTTTAGAGAGTTTAATTAAAGTATCAAAGCTTCCGCTCTCTAACTGAAATCCTTTTTTATTATCAATTTTATGAGCAGTACAAAGATTTAGAACACTGTCTTTAAAGCAATGGCCGTCTTCTAATAATAAAATATCTCCCATTTCTAATTCTTCAGCAGTTATTGTTTTGTTTTTAAAAAGTCTGTGGTTTTCGGGTATTAAACCTACAAAAGGTTCATAATACAAAGGTCTTTCTTTAATAGAATCGTTTTCTAAGGGAGTAGCAGCAAGCGCAGCATCAATGTGACCATCAGATAGTTTTCTAATGATTTCTTCAGTAGTTAATTCTTCTATTATTAGCTTCACTTTCGGGTATTTTTTAGTGAAATTTTGTAAAAACATAGGTAATAAAGTAGGCATAATAGTTGGTATTATTCCCAGTTTAAATTCTCCCCCTATAAACCCTTTTTGTTGATGAACAATATCTAAAATTCTATTACTCTCACCAACAATTACTTTAGCTTGCTCAACAATTTTTTTTCCTACTTGCGTTAATTCAATTGGTTTTTTAGACCGATTAAATATTTTAATATTTAACTCCTCCTCTAATTTTTGTATTTGCATACTTAAAGTAGGTTGCGTTACATAACTATGCTCAGCAGCAACCGTGAAATTTTGATATTCAGCAACAGATAAAACATATTTTAATTGAGTAATTGTCATGTCAGATAAGAAATTTTGATAAATATATTAAAATCATCAATAATAATGATAGTTTGTTTTGTTTAATTTCTAATCATTTCAACTATTCCATAAAATATGTATTAATCTTGAATAGGATCTTATTAAAAATAAACAAAGATTAAGCGGCTAATTGGTCAACTAAAAAAAATATTATTGGTTAATTTAAAATCAAAAGTGTTACAAATAAGTATACAAGCTTTGGATTATTTGACAAATAAAGTACTAATATTATAACACTGTGATATATATAATTTTGTTTAAAAAAAGTAGTAAATAAAATTATTGGTTTGTGATTTCAGTCATGGCCTTAATCTATAATAAAGCACGATAAGCAAGTTTTTTTTATTTTAATAGATAAGAAAAACCAATTTCTAATCCCAATATGTTATAACCATCATTGGGTTTTTGAAAATTTAGATTGGAAACATGCCCCATATTAGCACCCAAATAAAAATTTGTTTTTTTTGTTGAGAAGTAGGATATCCCTAAAGTAAAATTTTCTAAAAAGGTAAATCCTTTTGCCATGCGTTCTGTTCTTTTGTTAATAGACATAAATCCTAGACTAATACCAGCTTGAAAATACAGTTTTGTTGTAATTTCTTTTAAAGCAACAAGCCCAAACTCAACTCCGTAAAGTGACATTTTTTTAGGTTGGGTAAATTCAACTCTTTTTTCTTCAAAATTTTCTTGATCGCTCGTAACGAAAAATTTATTAATGAGTTGATGATTTAAAGATTGAGTTTGTGGTTGTACAATTAATTCTAAATTAAGTTTTTTCCATGTTCCAAGTTTGTAAAAAGCTTGAAGTTTATAAGTATTAGTAGCATATGTATAATCTGGATCATCGAAAATAAAATTCTCATTTACTCCATAATTATGTAAAAAGCCTATTTTGTATGGCTTTAAGTAACTTTTTTTTACTTGTCCGTTGGCAAAAAGTACAAGAGAAACTAATACAAAAAATAAAATTTTCTTTCTCATTAATGAAGTTTTAGCAAAACATTTTAGCAACCCTTTCTGCTTTTCTACTGTGAGAATAATCATAAAAACCCTCGCCAGATTTTATACCTAGTTTTCTCGCCATTACCATGTTTACTAATAAGGGACAAGGAGCATATTTCGGATTTTTAAAGCCGTCATGTAAAACGTTTAAAATTGATAAACAAACATCTAATCCAATAAAATCGGCTAGCTGCAATGGGCCCATTGGATGCGCCATTCCTAGTTTCATAACTGTGTCAATTTCTTCAACTCCAGCAATATTATTATAGAGGGTTTCGATAGATTCGTTAATCATTGGCATTAAAATTCTGTTTGCAACAAACCCGGGATAATCATTGACTTCAACCGGAACTTTATTTACCTTTTTAGAAAGCGCAACAATTGTTTTCATCACTTCATCAGAGGTATTATATCCTCTAATAATTTCTACCAATTTCATAATCGGTACAGGATTCATAAAATGCATGCCAATTACTTTCTTGGGTCTTTTTGTTGCTGCTGCAATTTGGGTAATAGAGATAGAAGACGTATTGGAGGCAAGAATAGTGTGTTCAGCACAAACTATATCTAATTCTTTAAAAATTTTAGCTTTTAAAGTTGAATTCTCAGTAGCAGCTTCCACAACTAAATCAGCATTTTTAACCCCCTCTTTTATGGTGGTAAATGTGTTAATGTTTTGAAGTGTTTGTGTTTTATCTAACTCACAAATTTTTTCTTTAGACACCATTCTGTCTAAATTTTTAGAAATAGAGGCCATTCCTTTTTCCAAAGAATCTTGAGAAATATCGATTAAACTAACTTTATAATTAAATTGTGCAAATGTGTGAGCTATTCCATTTCCCATGGTTCCTGCTCCAATAACTGCTATGTTTTTTATTATGTCCTCCATTTTATTTATGCAATTCTAAAGGTAATGTTTTATGTTGCAATCTTCGTTATTTGTTCTTTTCAATAATTCTTTAAGCATTATTTTTCTTTTGAGCATTTTAAATTAAAACTTTTCCGTTTAGTTTAAAAACAATCAATAATCATTTGTGCAACTCTTAATGCTTCTGTAGCTTGGCTCAATGTTACAATCGGAGTTTTGTTATTTTTAATGGCGTCTGCAAAAGTTTCTAACTCATCTAAAATAGCATTGTTGTTTTCCACTTCGGGATTTTCAAAATAGATTTGCTTTTTAACACCTTCTGCATTTTGTAATATCATAGCAAATTCATCGGGGTTTTTAGGAACATCTTTCATTCTTACAACTTCAGACTCTTTACTTAAAAAGTTCACAGAGATATAAGCATCTTTTTGAAAAAACCTTGTTTTACGCATGTTTTTCATTGAAATTCTGCTCGCAGTCAAATTAGCAACACAACCATTTTCGAATTCAATTCTTGCGTTAGCAATATCTGGCGTGTCAGAAATGACAGCAACGCCACTAGCATGAATGTTTTTTACATTAGACTTTACCACTGAAAGAATAATATCGATATCATGAATCATTAAATCTAATACTACTGGAACATCAGTTCCTCTTGGATTAAATTCTGCTAATCTATGACATTCAATAAACATTGGGCTATCAATCTTGTCTTTTACAGCTTTAAATGCAGGGTTAAAACGTTCTACATGACCAACTTGACCTTTGGTGTTATTTTCTCTAGCTAATGATTTTAATATTTCAGCTTCAGATACTGTTTTCGTAATAGGTTTTTCAATAAATATATGTTTACCTTTTTCAATAGCCTTTTTAGCACAATCAAAATGTGATAATGTAGGAGTTACAATATCAACAACTTCAACAGCTTCAATTAAAGCTTCTATGGTTTCAAAAGATGTGTAACCAAACTCCTTAGCGACATTTTTGGCATTTTCTTTAGAAGGATCGTAAAACCCTATTAACTCATATTTATCCGATTGTTGTAACAAACGTAAATGAATTTTTCCTAAGTGCCCAGCACCTAATACTCCAACTTTTAGCATAAAATATAATTATAAGTCTTTCTATATCAGGTGAATAATCTTTTTTTGATTACCGATTACTTCTCTGTAAAGACTTTGATTTAGTGTATTCTGATTTTTAAAAATCACCCATAAACAAAGATACAATTTTATGCTTATTTATACAGATTAATTACTATTTTACAGCGCATAAATTTGTTAAAATTGAGAGACACATCCAAACACCAAGGACTTCGAAACCAACTAGCTAACGTGCTTAGTGCAAAAGGGATTTTGGATGAAAATATACTGAATGCAGTTCGTAAAATTCCACGTCATTTGTTTATTGATAGTAGTTTTGAGTCTCACGCCTACCAAGACAAGGCTTTTCCTATTGCTGCAGATCAAACCATTTCTATGCCTTACACTGTTGCTTTTCAGTCGCAAACTTTAGAGGTTAAACCTGGTGAAAAAGTTTTAGAAATTGGAACGGGTTCGGGTTATCAAACAGCGGTTTTATTAGAGTTAAAAGCAGAAGTCTACTCAATAGAAAGACAACGCGAGTTGTTTAAAAAGACATCTTTATTTCTTCCAAAATTGGGCTATAATCCTAAAAGGTTTGTTTTTGGTGATGGCTATAAAGGTTTGCCAGAACAAGCACCTTTTGATAAAATAATTGTGACTGCTGGTGCTCCTTTTGTGCCAAAACCATTATTAAGTCAATTAAAAATAGGAGGAAGGTTATTAATTCCGGTAGGAGATTCGACACAAATAATGACCTTGTTTATTCGTAAATCTAGTAAAGAATTCGAAAAACACGAATTAGGAGATTTTGCTTTTGTACCAATGTTGCAGAAAAAAAACTAGATTTTTATTACCTAATTGTATTTTATTTTTGCCAACTATTAACTTTACTTTGCCCTTTGCCAATATGCTGTTTTTCCGAATATAGCAAGGCCCAAATAACCACGTATTTTTAGTTTATCCTTTTGTACTAGTTGTATGTAACATTTATAGACGTTACCATTTCTTGGGTCTAAAATAGTTCCCCCAGACCATTCTTTTCCGTCTTTCTCCAGACCATTGAGGATATTTAAGCCTAAAATAGGTTTGTTTTTGTTTTTATCTTTACATAGATCACAGATGGCATTTTCTCTCTCACTATTTTTAATTTCAATTATTTTAGCGAAGGCTTTTTCTTGTTTTTTATAAACCTCAATCACAGAATCTATTTCACCAGTTTTATCATTGGTAGAATACCATTTACCAAATATACTTTGAGAGTTTATAGAATTAGTGATGATCAAAAGAATAAAAGTTAAATATAATTTTTGCATTTATAAAATTTTTAGGTTTTCTTTTAAATTTTAGAAGCTATAAATATTTTTCTAATCGAACTTTGCACTAAAATTATTTTCCCATTTTCCTTGAACTCTTAAAATTTGTTCGATTATATCTCTAACGCAACCCTCACCACCTTTTTTGTACGAAATATATTTAGAAATTCCTTGTATTTCAGGAGCTGCATCATTTGGACAACTAGGTAGACCTACTAATTCCATAACAGGGTAATCAGGAATGTCATCTCCCATATACAGTATATTTTCTGATTTTAAATCATACTTTTTCACTAATTCGTTGTATTGTTTAATTTTATCATGAGCGCCTAAATAAATATCCTTTATTCCTAAATTTGTTAATCGGGTTCTTACACCTTCGTTTTTTCCCCCGGAAATAATACAAACATTAAGCCCTTTATCTACTGCAGCTTTTAAAGCATAACCATCTTTAATATTCATGTGTCTTATCAATTCACCATCTGGCATAATAGTTACCATGCCGTTCGTAAGTACACCATCTACATCAAAAATTAAAGTGTTTATTTTGGGTAATAATTGTTTATAACTAATTTCCATTTTGAATTGATTTTGTAATCATTTTATAGATTTTCTGTTGCTCTTTATTTAGCAAATCTAAATGATTTTTTATTGTTTTTTTATCGTTTCTAATTGCTGGGCCCGTTTGCGACTTTTCTGGTGACAATACTTCAATTTTTGATGCTGTTTCTTTAATTAAAGGTAGTAGAATATCGAAAGGAACCTGGTGTTCTTTGCAAATATCATTTCCTATTTTATACAAGTAATTTGTAAAATTATTAACAAAGACTGCTGCAACATGCAGTGCTTTTCTTTGCTCAGAATTTATGGTGTATATTTTTTTACCAATCAAATTTGCTAATTCTACAAGCTGCTCTTCATCTTTTTTATTCTCTGCTTCTAGGCAAAAAGGTACTTCATTAAAGTCGACTTTTTTCTCTAAAGAGAAAGTTTGTAGCATATAAAAGACCCCTTTTTTTGTCGTGTTTTTTAATTCATTAATAGAACATGCACCAGATGTATGCACTATAAGGGGATTCTTTATTTTCGCTGAAACTTCGGCGATTGCATCATCCGTAACAGCAATAATTGTAATATCTGCTTTCGGAATATTTGTTAAATCTCTAGAATTAATTTGCGTAAATACAATGTTATCAGCACTTAGAAATGTATTGCGTAAATGTGTAGCAACATTTCCTTTACCGACAAGTAGAACTGATATCATTAAACGAAGATATTGTTTTTTTTAGAGGATTATGCAAGGAATTAGTAATTTAGCAATCATTAAATGATACAAATGAAAGAATCAAATAAGTTTGGAATAAACACAACTTGCGTTCATGTTGGTGAGGTAAGGGATGAGCAGTTTAAAGGAGCTGTTTCTACAATATACACTTCAACTTCATACGCCTTTGATGGTGTTGATGTAAAACGTTATCCACGTTATTTTAATACACCAAATCAAGAAATGTTGCGCAAGAAAATTGCAGCTTTAGAAAAAACGGAAGATGCTTTGATTTTTGGTTCTGGAATGGGTGCTATTTCTGCAGCATTATTTGCTTTTTTAGAAAAAGGAGATCACGTTGTGGTACAGCAAGTTATTTATGGAGGAACTTACAATTTTATTGTCTCTGAATTTGAAAAATTTGGAATCGAATATTCATTTACAGAATCTGATAAAGTGGAAGATTTTAAGGCTTTAATTAAAAAAAACACCAAAGTTTTATACATAGAAACCCCCTCTAATCCGTTACTGGGAATTACAGATATGGAAGCAATTTCAGCGCTAGCTAGAAAATTTCAAATCTTAACAATGATTGATAATACATTTGCATCGCCTATAAATCAGACTCCTGTGGATTTTGGTATTGATGTTATGTTACATTCTGCAACTAAATATATGGGAGGGCATTCAGATATTTCTGCTGGTGTAATCGCTGCATCTAGAGA
>JAQXAP010000156.1 GCA_029252865.1 Polaribacter sp. | reverse complement strand
CTAAAAAAAACCATTTATCCTTAGGAGTTTTAACAACTAAAAAAGGAAAAATAAACTTGAAGGAATACTACAAAAAATATTTAAAAACACTTGGTATTAAAACCATCGTAAAAGAAAATGCACATGGGTTTCAAATTCCTATAGCACCAAGAGCTGATGGATTTGTAAAAAATAATGTTTTCTTAATTGGTGATGCTGCAGGTTTTGCAGAACCAATTACCGCTGAAGGAATTTCTAATGCTATTTTAAGTGGAAAATATGTTGCCGAAGCAATTATAGAAAGTAATTTAAATTTAAATTTAGCCGAAAAATTTTATTTAGAAAAGTTAAATGTAAAATTATTACCAGAATTAAAATCAGGAATGACATTATCTAAATTCTTTTATCATAATAACCCCGTAAGAAATTATTTACTAAAAAAAAACGGACAAAGATTTAGTGATTTAATGGTAGATATTTTGCACGGTGACAAACCATTTCCTACTAATGTTTCTGAAAAATTGAAAGCAAAAATTAAAGAGATGGTATTTTTAAAAAAAACTGATTAATCCCTAGTTTTAAAAGTATATTAATCCTCTAAACCAATTTTCTAATAAGTAAATTTTCAGCTTCAAAAATCATCAATAAAATTGTAAATTTGCATTCTTTAATTTTCTAAAAATGAATACAGAAAAAAGAGTAGCTTTTTATACCTTAGGTTGTAAGCTCAATTTTTCAGAAACATCAACGATTGCTCGTAATTTTACGAATGATGGTTTTGAGCGTGTAAATTTTGAGGAAGCCGCAGATGTATATGTAATAAATACATGTTCGGTTACAGACAATGCCGATAAACGCTTTAAAACAATTGTGAAAAATGCTTTAAAAAAGAATGAAGACGCATTTTTAATAGCAATTGGTTGTTATGCACAACTAAAACCAGAGGAACTAGCAAATGTTGATGGTGTTGATTTAGTTTTAGGTGCAACTGAAAAATTTAATGTTACAAGTTACATCAACGACTTAAGTAAAAATAATGTTGGAGAAGTTCATTCATGTGAAATTTCTGATGCAGATTTTTATGTAGGTTCTTATTCTATTGGAGACAGAACACGTGCCTTTTTAAAAGTACAAGATGGATGTGATTATAAATGTACATATTGCACAATACCATTAGCTCGTGGAATTTCTAGAAGTGATACATTAGATAATGTAATTAAAAACGCTCAAGAAATTTCATCAAAAGGAATAAAAGAAATTGTACTTACCGGTGTAAATATTGGCGATTATGGAAAAGGTGAGTTTGGCAATAAAAAACACGAACATACTTTTTTAGAATTGGTTAAGGAATTAGATAGTGTGAAGGGTGTTCATCGTTTACGAATTTCGTCTATAGAACCTAATTTATTAAAAGATGAAACAATTGAATTTGTTTCAAAATCAAATTCATTTGTTCCTCATTTTCATATTCCCCTTCAGTCTGGCTGTGATGAATTGCTAAAGAAAATGAAACGCCGTTACTTAACAAGTACTTACACCAACAGAGTGCGTAAAATTAAAGAGGTAATGCCAAATGCTTGTATTGGCGTGGATGTTATTGTTGGTTTCCCTGGTGAAACGGATGAATTATTCTTAGAAACTTATAATTATTTAAACGAAATGAACATTTCGTATTTACATGTCTTTACCTATTCTGAAAGACCAAATACAGAAGCTGCACAATTAGACGGAGTTGTACCTAAGAAAGTACGTGCCAAACGCAGTAAAATGTTACGAGGATTATCGGCAAAAAAAAGGCGTTCTTTTTATGAAAGCCAACTTGGTAGTACTTTCTCTGTTTTGTTTGAGAATGAAAATAAAGAGGGTTTTATAAATGGGTTTACAGAAAATTATGTAAAAGTCAAGACACCGTGGAATCCAGAATTAGTAAATACATTGCATATAATAACACTTACGGAAATTGATGAAGACGGTTTGGTTAGATTTAAATTTGTCTAATTCCAATATAAGAGACTGTTTCAACTAATTGCATTATAAACTATATTGTGTTTTTTAAGAATAAGAAATAAAACTCTAGAAAAATATTCCTTTAAAACTTGTCTTTGTCTCTAAATAGATAATATATATTCTCTTTAAAAAAATGATTCAATAATAAATGGACAAAATTGCTGTATACTTTATACCAGGCTTAGCTGCTGGCCCAGAAATTTTTGAAAATTTAAACTTATCTAAAGATAAATATAGCATCAATTATCTTGAATGGAAAGAGCCTTTGGCATTAGACGAATCCATCTCCAATTACGCAATGAGAATGTGCGAAGAAGTAAAAGAGAAAGATCCTGTTTTAGTTGGCGTTTCTTTTGGCGGAATAATGGCACAAGAGATGAGTAAGTTTATAAATACAAGAAATTTAATTTTAGTCTCTAGTGTTAAAACGAATCACGAATTACCAAAACGATTTAAATTAGCAAAATTTACTAAAGTGTATAAACTTTTTCCAGTGAATATCGTTTCCAATTTTGAGGATTATGCTAAATATTTTTTAGGAAAATCCTTACAAAAGAGAGCAAAAATCTATAAGACGTATCTTTCTGTAAGAAGTAAATCATATATTATTTGGTCTATTAATGCAATTGTAAATTGGAAACAACGTAAACCGATTCAAAATATTATACATATACATGGAACAGACGATAAAGTATTCCCCATAAAAAATATAGATAATTGTATAAATATTAAAGGAGGAAACCATGTTATGATTATAACTAAAGGCAAGAAAATATCAAAAATTATTGATAAAGTATTAACTTGCTAAAATGACAAAATTTACATAATTTTAAAAAATAAATTTATTATTTCATGAACAAAACTTTACGTTTTCTCTCTCTACTTTGCGTCTTAATTATCACTGTACTATTTTATAATGGTAAAAATAAATCAGAGATAGACCCAATAAAAAGTACACATAAAACATATAATATAAAAGCATTAAAATTTCCTAAAAATTTAAATCTTGCAGGAGAAAGAGTGCCACTAGAAAAAAATGATGTCCGAGAAAGAATGGATAGAGAGCTATTGGTTAATACTTACTGGCAATCTAATGGCTTGCTACTCATTAAAAGAGCAAATAAATACTTTCCCATATTAGAACCGCTACTAAAAAAATATGGGTTACCAGATGATTTTAAATATTTGGCATTGGCTGAAAGTGCTTTTATTGATGAAACCTCTTCTGTAGGAGCTGCGGGAATATGGCATTTTATGAAAAGTACAGGAAAAGAATATGGACTAGAAATAAATAGTAATGTAGATGAACGATATAATATTGAAAAATCTACAAAAGTAGCTGCTGAGTATTTAATAAAATCTAAAAAACATTTTAACTCATGGACCTTAGCTGCGGCCTCTTATAACGCAGGAAATTACGGCATCAGTAAAAGACTTAAAATACAACAAGTAGATAACTATTATGATGCTATATTACCTGATGAAACAGAAAGGTATGTTTTTAGAATTATCGCTTTAAAAGAAGTAATTTCTAATCCAATAAAATATGGATTTTCATTTGATCAAGAGGATTTATATACAATGCCAAAAACTAAAACTATAAAAGTTGATACTACTATTGTAAATATTGCTTCCTTTGCAAGAACTTTAGGAATTTCATACAAAGAATTAAAAATTCATAATGCATGGCTTAGAGAAAATAAATTAAATAATAAAAGTAGAAAGGTATACGAAATTAAAATACCTATTCACTAATAATATGCTAGTCAAGAATATTTTTAACCCTTCCAACAATTCCAGACTCTAACTGAACTTTTATTCCATGAGGATGGTTTACTGAACTTGATAGAATTTTTGCTATTACACCTTCTGTCAATTTTCCTGTCCTTTGGTGTGGCTTTTGAACGACTTCTACAAATAAACCAATTTTAATATTTTTTCTCTGTCTACCGTCAACCATAAATAAAATTTTAAAAGACTAAAATAAAAAAAGCCTATCAATAAATTGATAGGCTTTTAATTAAAAAATTAACTAGTAATAAATATATATTATAATACTCTTACGTTTACTGCGTTTAATCCTTTTCTTCCATCTTGTAAGTCAAATTCAACCTCATCGTTTTCACGAATTTCGTCAACTAATCCTGACACATGTACAAAATGTTCTTTGTTGCTTCCTTCTTCAGTTATAAATCCAAATCCTTTAGATTCATTGAAAAATTTTACGGTACCTTTATTCATAATAGTAATAATGTTAAATAAGTTGTTTGTTTAATTACAAACAACAATAATAAAGGGCAAAGATACTCTGATTTATTAAACAAAGCTTCTTTATTTCATTTAAAAGACAAAAAAAACACTAACAATTGAAAACCAACAAACTAACCTTGTTTAATTCTTCAATAATCTCATCTAAAACAGCTTTAACTGGTTTTATTTCATGAATTAATCCTGCAATTTGACCAATCTCTAACTCACCTTCATCTAAATCTCCTTCAAACATTCCTTTTTTAGCTCTTGCTTTTCCCAATAAACTTTTGATTTCTTCTTTAGTTGGTTTCTTCTTATATAACTCTTGTACTTCATTGTAAAATTTATTTTTAAGCAATCTTACAGGAGCTAATTCTTTTAAGGTTAAATGTGTATCACCATCTTTTGTGTCAATAATTATATTTTTAAAATTTTGATGAGCAGATGACTCTTCAGTTGCAGCAAATCGACTCCCTATTTGAATACCATCAGCGCCTAAAACCAATGCAGCTAACATACCTCTTCCAGTAGCAATTCCCCCTGCTGCAATTAAAGGAATACTCAAATGTTCTTTAACCATTGGTATGAGAGTAAAAGTTGTTGTTTCTTCCCTTCCATTATGTCCACCGGCTTCAAAACCTTCACAAACTACTGCATCTACACCAGCAGCCTCTGCTTTTTTAGCAAACTTTACTGAGCTTACTACATGTACTACTGTAATACCCTTATCCTTTAAAATGGAGGTCCAAGTTTTTGGATTTCCTGCTGAAGTAAAAACAATTTTCACACCTTCTTCAATAATAATATCCATTATTTTTTCGATATCAGGATATAACATTGGTACATTTACCCCAAAAGGCTTGTCTGTTGCTCTTTTACATTTTTGGATATGTTCTTTTAAAACTTCAGGATACATAGAACCAGCTCCAATTAAACCTAAACCTCCCGCATTCGAGACAGCAGAAGCTAATTTCCAACCTGAAACCCAAACCATTCCTCCTTGAACAATTGGATATTTTATGTTAAAAAGTTGTATTATTCTATTAGTCATTATTTTTTTATCAACTTTAACGTTTTATGTTGATTCTCATTTGAGATTTTTAACATATAAACACCGCTTTCTAAGAGTGATATATCAACCTTTCTTGAATTCGGATTTACTTTTTCTAAGACTTTCTTTCCTAAAATATTGAAAATTTGAATTTTGAATTTATCCAAATCTAAGATTTCCGATGAAATTGTAAATAATTCTGTTGTTGGATTTGGATAAATTGTTAACTCTGAAAGAAAATGATCATCAACAGAACTTGGAACCAAAGAATAATAAATACTTTGAGCAAGTTCAAAATTGGGAATACCATAACCATGCTGTTCTAGCGGATTATTATATTTATCCGCAGATTCATAAAGCCCCTCTTTTAAGTAATTATTGTAATATCCACCAACTGAAGAGTCATAACTATTTTTTTTACCATTCCCCTTTACAAATGAAGGTATTTGCTGATTTAAACAAGCGATTAATCCCGCCATAATTGGTGAAGAAAATGATGTACCACTTGAAGATTTAGTTACAGCACCTGAAATATAATTGATTAATGCTGGATTTTGACCTTGTCCTAGAATTTCTGGTTTAATTCTTCCATCAGAAGTTGGACCGAAAGAACTAAAAGCGGCAATTTCTCCAGAAGCATTAACAGCACCAACTGTAATTACGGAAGGAGCATCTGCTGGTGCACCAATATACTTCCAGGAACGAGATCCGCTATTTCCTGCAGAATTTACCAATAGCATACCACGCGATGCACCAATTTCTGCACCTCTAGTGATAAAAGTCGTTTTACCATCTAAGTCTGCATAAGTATGACTGTGATTCGGATTGTCATAAGTTGTATAACCTAAAGAAGTATTAATAACATCTACACCTAAACTATCCGCTCTTTCTGCAGCTTCAACCCAAAGAGTTTCTTCTAAAACAGTCTCTGTTTCGGCTATTTCAGATATAAATAAGTAAAATTTAGCATCCGGTGCAGTTCCAACGAATTCATTTTCTAAATAACCAGCAATAGATGATAGAACGTGCGTACCATGGCTATTTCTTGTGTAAAAATTTGTATTTCTATCAGCAAAATTATAACCTCCTAAAATCTGGTTATTGTCTCGAATTCTTTGAAAAGCGTCAAGCGTATTTACATTCGGAAAGCCTGCATCTATAATTGCTATTATTTGATTACCACCTGTTAAACCTTGTGCATGCAAATAATCTCCTTTTAACATTTTAATTTGATTATCTGCTTCACCATAGTTATAGTCTGTCAGTGTTTGGTTAAACTTGTTATGGTAATTAGGTGATTTTTTTTTCGCCTTTGCTGTTGATTTCCCAAATCTATTTAACGACTTATTAGCAAATTCAATATGATCTATAAACGAATAAGTAGTCAACAAATCGTTTATATCTTTCAATTGACCCTGAACATGGATTGCATTCAGCCATTTAGATTTCGCCAAAACAGTTAAATTTTCATCGTTTTTAATTTGATTATAATAGGTTTCATCAACAGGAACATCTAAGGAATCTAATGCCACTTGTTGAACTCCTCTTCTATCTAATGCTCTTTGAGAAAGCATTTTGAGAGGATTATTTATGAAAGTTGCTTTGTTTGGTTTGTCTTTTAAGAAAATCCAAGCATCCTCTTGACTATGCGTTTGAAAGATCGCTGCTAAACACAAAAAAAGTAGTAATTTCTTCATATTTCGAAATTACTACTTTTTTATGATTTTATTTATGAATATAAATTAAGAAATAACACCAGATCCTAATAATTCTTCATTTTTATACCAAGCAACAAATTGCCCCTCTTGTATGGCAGATTGTTTATTCTCGAATTCTACATACAAACCTGTCTCTACTTTATGTAAAACGGCTGTATTTAAAGTTTGTCTATATCTAATTCTTGCCTCAACATTCATTGTTTCTCCTTTTTTTAAGGTTAAATCCTCACGAATCCAGTGAATTTCTTCATTCGAAACAAATAATACATTTCTATACAAACCTTGATGGTTTTTTCCTTCTCCTGCATAAATTACATTTTCTGAAACATCAGTTTCTATAACATATAAAGCTTCTTTTGTTCCCCCAACATTTAAACCTTTACGTTGTCCTTTTGTATAATAATGTGCTCCTTGATGTTTCCCTACTATTTTACCATCTTTTATTTGGTAAGAAGATTTTTTTGAGAAATAGGCTAACTTCGCTTCTTTATTTTCAAACTGTTGAGTCGTTTTTATATACTGACTAAAATCTGGAGGAATTCTAACAATTACACCTTCTTTCGGTTGTAATTTTTGCTGCAAAAATTCTGGTAAACGAACTTTACCAATGAAACATAAACCCTGAGAATCTTTCTTATCAGCAGTAATTAAATTTGCCTCTTGTGCAATTTCTCTAACTTCTGGTTTTGTTAATTCACCAATAGGAAATAATGCCTTTACCAATTGTTTTTGCGATAATTGACATAAAAAATACGACTGATCTTTATTAGTATCTTTTCCCGCTAATAATTTATAAACAGTTTTTCCTTCTATAATTTCTTTTCCTTTTCTACAATAATGACCTGTCGCCACATAATCTGCTCCCAAATTTAGAGCGATATCCATAAAAACATCAAACTTTATCTCACGATTACAAAGCACATCGGGATTTGGAGTTCTTCCCTTGCTATACTCGTCAAACATATAATCTACAATACGCTCTTTGTATTGACTGCTTAAATCTACTACTTGAAAAGGAATCCCTAATTTTTCTGCAACAATCATTGCGTCATTGCTATCTTCTAACCAAGGACATTCGTTTGAAATAGTTACAGAATCATCGTGCCAATTTTTCATAAAAAGACCAATAACTTCATAACCCTGTTCTTTTAATAAATGTGCAGTAACACTAGAATCTACACCTCCAGAAAGACCTACAACAACTCGTTTCATTTTTGAATTTTAAAGTTGCAAAGTTACAAATTTGTAGGAGACTTTTTAATTGACAAGACTAATGTTTATTTCTATTTGTTTTCTTCCAATATCAACTATTCAAAAAATTTAAAATTCTCAATCCGTTTTTAAGATTGAATCAGAAAACATGAAAGAGGACAAAGTTTAAAAACTAAAATTAGTTAACTTTCTTTTTGGTATACGTAGATTTTTTCTTCTTCTTTAATTGATCTTCAGTAGCTACTTCGCCATCCATATAATACTCCCAGACACCTTCTCTTTGACCATTCTTATAGTATCCTGCTTCTTTTAAATTTCCATTGAGCTCAAAATATTTTGCCAATCCATTTGGCATTCCGTGCTTGTATGTAATTTCTTCAATTAAAACGCCTTTATTAGAATACTTACTATTCACGCCTTCTTTAAATCCATTTTTATAATTGGCAGATTCTGTTACCTTTCCATCAGGATAATAAATCAATTGTTCTCCATCGAGTTTACCGCTTTCGTAATTCTCTTCAGACATTATAGAGCCATTAGGATAAAAATATTTCCATTTTCCAACACGCTCTCTGACTTTTAAAAAACCTTCTGACTCAATTCGACCAGTTGTTGTAAAAAACTGGACAAATACAGAATCGGAATTTTTGAAAAATTTTTTAACGGTTATTGGATACTCTGATGAGGTAATATGATAAAATTTAAAAACACCAATTTCTTTCCCCTTTTCAAATTGACCAACATAACGAATCCTTTTGTTTGAATAATATTTTTTCCAAATACCAGTTCTTTCATTATTTTCATCAAACCTATTTATATTTTGGGAATTAATAGTTGCGCTTGTAAGGAAACAACAGCAGTAGACTAGAACAAAAAATAGTATTTTTATTTTTATCATTTTCATAGAATTTTTTGAACAAATATACATTAATAGTAACAAAAAAAATCTAGATTGAAAAACATCGAGAATCGACTTTATAACTCTGTTTAAATGACTATTTTTGCATTTCACAACACAACAAAAAAATGAACCTAACAAAATTAAATGCCATCTCTCCTATTGATGGACGTTATAGAGGTAAAATAACCGAATTAGCAAATTATTTTTCTGAAGAAGCTTTAATCAAATACAGAGTTCGAATAGAAATTGAATATTTTATCGCTTTATGCGAAATTCCTTTGCCACAATTATCTGATTTTAACAACGATTTATTTTATGAATTACGTAAAATTTATATTGATTTTACTGAAGAGGATGGCCAAAAAATAAAAGATATTGAAAGTATTACAAATCATGATGTAAAAGCTGTTGAATATTTTATAAAAGAAAAATTTGACGCTCTAGGGTTACAAAAATTTAAAGAATTTATCCATTTTGGATTGACTTCCCAAGACATAAATAATACTGCAGTGCCGCTTTCTATTAAAGAAGCAATGAATGATGTTTATGTGCCTCAATATTTACAAGTGTTAGAAAAATTGCAAGAATTAGTTGTTGAATGGAAAGACATTTCCATGTTAGCACGAACTCATGGTCAACCTGCATCTCCAACGAGATTAGGTAAAGAAATTGAGGTTTATGTAGTTCGTTTAAAAGAACAGTTTAAATTATTAAACGATATACCAAATGCAGCTAAATTTGGAGGTGCTACAGGTAATTACAATGCACACAAAGTTGCATATCCAATAATTGATTGGAAAAAATTTGGTAATAAATTTGTTGAGGAAAAGTTAAGTTTAAACCACTCTTTTCCAACTACACAAATAGAACATTACGATCATATGGCGGCATTGTTTGATAACTTAAAACGTATCAACACAATTATATTAGATTTAGACAGAGATTTCTGGACGTATGTTTCTATGGATTACTTTAAACAAAAAATTAAGGCAGGTGAAGTTGGTTCCTCAGCAATGCCACATAAAGTAAATCCTATTGATTTTGAAAATTCTGAAGGTAATTTAGGGTTAGCAAATGCAATATTTGAACATCTTTCTGCAAAGTTACCAGTTTCACGTTTGCAAAGAGATTTAACAGATAGTACTGTGTTACGAAATATTGGAGTTCCTTTTGGACATACAATAATCGCTTTTACTTCTACTTTGAAGGGGTTGAACAAATTATTGTTGAATAAACAAAAATTTGAGGATGATTTAGAAAATAATTGGGCAGTAGTTGCAGAAGCTATTCAGACAATTTTAAGACGTGAAGCATATCCAAATCCATATGAAGCATTAAAGGGACTTACGAGAACTAATGAGAAAATCAACCAAAATTTGATTGCGAATTTTATTGATACTTTAGAAGTTTCATCAGAAATTAAAGAAGAATTAAAGGCGATTACGCCTGCAAATTATACTGGAATATAATTATGAAGAATTTTGATAAAAGAACAAAGGAAAGAAAATTTTCTATTTTTAATCGAACAAAAAGTAAAGTGATTTTATCTCTTTTATCTTTTCTCTTTGTTCTTTTATCTTGTAATTCAGATATTAAAGATAATTCTAAACGTTTTAAAGAGGGTATATTTGAAATACCAGCTGGAAAAGGATATAGTAAAACCATTATAACTAGAAAAGATAGTCTTCAAATTGAAGAATATGAGAAGATTATAAATATTTCTAACGATAGTACAAATAGTGTCAAAAGAATTAAAAATATTGATACATTATACATAAAATGGAAAAACAATTTTTTTTATTCATTGAAAATGAAATCTCCAAAAACAAAATTGGATAAAGATCCTATCTTCATTCAAATAACTGAGGTTACAGATAGTTCTTATAATTTTAAAGCTAAAATTGGTTTTAGTAAGTTTACTTCAGATGGTATTATTTATAAATTAAAATAAAAACAGTTTAACCACATTTTTAGTGGATAAAAAAAAATTAATATCTTTGCACAATTAAGAAAAACAAATCAAAACACTAAAAAAACATATTAGCCTTGCATTAATGGTAATATTTTTATTACCTATATTTTTGCTAACTATACACGCCTTTAGTTGTCATGAACACAGGATTTCTGACTCTAAAGTTGAAAACCATGTACATGAAAAGAAAGTTGATTGTAAAATAGATATTACTAAGCTTAATGATTCCTTTTTAGCTGCAGATAATTATAAAAATACCGCTACCAAATCGTTAACTGATAATCATAGTAACGATTATACCTTCCTAAAACATTATTTAAACTTACCTTTTTCTTTAAGAGGTCCTCCTTCCTATAATTTTATTTAGAAAAAAGATTTCTAATAAATCTAAAAAAATTATAACGAATTATTATGCACAAATTATTTATCATTTGTGTAATGTCAATATGTATAAACATATTACATTCACAAGAGTGTAATTACTCTTTTAAAGGAAATATTACAGATTTTCACGACAATTCCTCACTCGTTGGAGCATCTATTCACATA
>JAQXAP010000163.1 GCA_029252865.1 Polaribacter sp. | reverse complement strand
CCATATTCTATTTCTGCAGGTTTAGATTACCCAGGAGTTGGACCTTTACATGCTTTTTTATATGAAAGTAAACGTGCGAAATTTATGAATGCAACTGATAAAGAGGCTTTAGTTGCTGCATATGAATTAACAAAGATTGAAGGAATTATTCCTGCTTTAGAAACGGCTCATGCATTAGCCGTCTTGCCAAAAATAAAGTTTAAAAAAGATCAGGTTGTGGTGGTTAATTTATCTGGTAGAGGAGATAAAGATTTAGAAACTTATATCAATCATTTAGAAGACTAAGTTATGAATTCAATCCAAGAATTATTTCAAAAAAAAGATAAAGAATTACTATCAATATACTTTACTTGTGGGTATCCAAAGTTAGAGGATACCACGCAGGTGATTTCTGCACTAGAGCAAAGTGGCGTTGATTTTATTGAGGTTGGCTTACCTTATTCAGATCCTTTAGCAGACGGGCCAACTATACAATATAGTAGCCAGCGAGCTTTGGAAAACGGGGTGAATTTAGATATTATTTTTGACCAATTATTAACCGTAAAAAAAACCAATAAAACGCCTCTAGTTTTAATGGGGTATTTAAATCAGATGCTTAAATATGGTGAAGAAAAATTCTGCCAAAAGGTGGTTGAATGTGGAATTGATACGTTAATTTTTCCAGATTTACCGATGGTTGAATTCGAAAATCATTATAAAGAATTATTTGAAAAATACGGACTTACAAATGTATTTTTAATTACACATAACACATCAAATGAGAGAATTAGAAAAATAGATTCCTATTCAAAAGCATTTATATATGTAGTAGCCTCCGCATCTATCACCGGTGCGAAAGGTGACATATCTAATAATCAAGTTCTTTATTTTGAAAGGATAAAAGCAATGAACTTAAAAAGTAAGTTAATTATAGGTTTTGGAATTTCAGATAAACAAACCTTTAAGACGGCTTGTGAATATGCAAATGGAACAATAATTGGTTCTGCTTTTATTAAAAGTCTAGGTAATAATGGCGTAGATAAGATTAACGATTTTATAAAACCAATTATTTCATAAAAATAAAAAAAAGCGAAACTTAATAAGTTTCGCTTTTTTGTGAGTTTTTGTATTTGTTTAGTTTACACTAATTAGTTTTACATCAAAGATTAAAACTGAAGCTCCGGGAATAGAACCATTCCCGTTAATTCCATAACCTAAATTGTAAGGGATTAGCAAAATTCCATCTCCGCCTTCTTTAAAAAGTTGAATTCCCTCTTTTAAACCAAGAATAATTTTATTTAAATCTATTGTTGTGGACTCTCCTTCCCCAAAAGTAGTTCCATCTATAAGAGTTCCATTGTATTCTATATTTACGATCGAGCTTTCTAAAGGTCTATTTCCTGTACCTTCATTGTTAATAATGTAATATAATCCAGATTCTGTTTTTTGAGGTGTTAGGTTATTTTGTAGGATATAGTCTTGAATTTCAGTCTCATTTATAGTATTATAATCAATAAATTTTTCGTCAGAAGATGAAGAACAAGAAGTGAGAAGAAGTATTGAGAAAAATAGATATAAGTATAATTTCATTTTATGTGTTTTTTTTAACGTGGCGAATATAAAAGAAATACAAATCATTCTATAATTTCAAAATAGAAATTAATCATAAATTATCTTAAATTAGATAATAAGTTGTCTTGTAGTTCTATTATTACAGAAGTATTTCAATAGAAGTTGAAGGATTACAAATCAAACTTATAAGCGATGCCTCCTAAAATCTGAAAACCTTGAGTGTTAAAGTTGGCAAAACGCTGGTAATCTGTGTTTAAAATATTGTTCAGTTTTAAAAATGTAGAAAATTTATCATTAAAATGATAGCCTCCATTAACATTGACATCAACAAAAGAATCAATTATTTCAATTTTACTCAAAGCAGACGGAAATTGACTACTATATAATCCATCTTTTCTTTCACTAACATAGAAAATATCTGCGTTCGCAAACCATTTGTTTTTTTTATATTTTGTTGAAATTGATGTTTCTATTGTGGGTAAGTTCCATGCCTCTATTGCATTTTCTAAGGTGTAAATATTGTACGTTCCTTGTAAACCAAAGGATAAATTATTTGAATAATCATATTCTATCTCTGTAAATATAGACGTTGTTTTAACATCATCGTAATAGACATTAAAAGAATTTCCATATTCATAGCCTTTTAAAGGTATTCCATTTACAGAATTATTTGTACCATCAGATTTAGATACATTTCTCAAAAATAGAGGTTTATCTTCTTCTTTCTTATAACTCCCTTTAATATTAAAGCTTAGATTATTATTTATTTTTCCATTAAAACCAGCAAATAAATTTAATTTTTCTAAAGTCTGAGTTATTAAAAGTGTTGGAGAAACATATGGGTTTTCTTTAGAAAAATCTTTGTACGTATTTGTATTTAAATCACCGGCAACTCCACCGTAAATATTTAGATAATTTTTGACTAAAACTCCTTCTAAATAAACATCCGGTAGTATAAAACTATTTGTAACATCATTTTCATTATCAAAAGATGCTATCAATTTTATTCCTGTTTTTAACAAAAAGTTTCCATATTTTAATTTGTATTCAGGATTCAACTCAATTGTAGTTGTAGAATACTTTATTCGATTAAGGTCTTTATAGCTATTTTTAAATTCTCCTTTTAAATATTCTGCCCTAGTTTTTATAGTAATATCATTTAGATTCGGGTTCAAAGAGGTTAGTGGCAAATCTATTTTTGTATCGAATTTTACAAAAATTTCTGAGCTATTGAATCTCTCAGTAAAATAAAAACCTTTAATTCTTCCATAATCGATATATGAATCTGTAAAATCAAATTCTCCAGTCAATTCAAAATAATTATAAACTTGTTCCTCAATAATAGTGTCTATTATTGGTTCTGTGAGACCGATGTTAGGTAAACCATACCAATTGTATGCGTTTCTTTCAGAGTTCAAGCTTACTTTCCAGTCGAAATAACGATCATACTTTTTGTAGAAGGCACCAACATTAAAATTTGAAAAATTAGTATTTAAAATTGAGTTTTCAATATTTTCTTGAGATGCTAAATATTTTCCATACAAGCCAATCTCATTTTTAAAACGTGTGCTGTGATGTAAAAAAGCATCAAAAAAAGGTGTTGTGTAATTACCAAAACCAGCTGCTAAATAGTTTTTATAAATTCGTTCTTTAACCCCAATATCAATGCCTTTAACACCGCCGCTTTTGGGAATGAAAGTTGATGCAACGGGTGCTGAAAAAATAGTGTATTTTAATTGTTTTTTATTATTCTTTTTTAGCAATTTTATTTTTGGATTTTTTTTAATCTTTTTAGCATCTGCAATTTTTGGATTGTATTTAGTTACAATATTTACAACCTCTGTTTTTACAGTGTCTTTTACTACTTCCTTT
The DNA here is from genome assembly GCA_029252865.1 of Polaribacter sp. Classification (GTDB taxonomy): domain Bacteria; phylum Bacteroidota; class Bacteroidia; order Flavobacteriales; family Flavobacteriaceae; genus Polaribacter. The sequence goes on along the minus strand of JAQXAP010000163.1, from coordinate 2,242 downwards.
TTTTGAGCATTTAAACTTAAAAAAGTAAAATATGTTAGAAATAATGTGAAACCTTTTTTCATTAAATTTTCTTCTTTTTAGAGTCTTTGTTATCTGTGATTTTCTCTTCTATAGGAGTTACAGAATTATTTGTTTTGGCTTCGTTTTCTTTGATTTTTTTCAATTCTATTTGAGCTTCTTCAACAAGGTCTTTAAATTGTTTAAAGTTTTTGATAATATTTTCAAAAACAAAATTGGCTTGATATACATCTTTTAAACCGTAATAATTTTTACCCATTATTATGTAGCTTTTTACGGCCCAATACTTGTAGGAAGAGTAATTCGCTATCAAATCTTGAACAACCTTGTTCGCCTCTGCATATTCTTTTTGTTGATTTTTAAAGAAAGCGTTATAATAAAGAGCTTCCGCTTTTAAAACACCAGAAGCATTTATTTCTAATTCTGTGTAGTATTCTTCAGCAGTATAAAAGTCATCGTTTTTTAAAGAAGTTCTTGCAATAATTATTTTAGCATCATTCTCTAATTTAGGGTCTAATTTATCTTTTAAAAGAATTTTTTTTCCGTATTCTAGTGCTAAATCATAGGACTCGGTTTCATAATATCCTTTCATTAAATTACTTTGTGCAAATAATATGTTCGCAGTTGTATAAGCTTCTTTTTCAAGCCTATTTAGTAAAGGTAGTGCATTATTAAACTCATCTTTTTCTAGAAAAATTTGTGAGAGTTTACTCAAAGAATCCTCACTAAATTCATTTTGCTCTTCTTTTAAAACAATTTGATAATATGGAATGGATTTATCAAATCTTTTCATTTTATGTAAGACGTCTGCTAAATAATAATTTGCTTTTAACTTATGAATTCCGTCAGGAAAAGACTGTACATATTTTGTTAAGCTTTTAACAATATTGACGTATTTTTTAGCTTCAAAATACTTTTTTTCGGCAACTGCGAAAGTAGTGTTGTCGAGATCCGAATTTGTAACATTAATAAATTTTAAGGTTTTAACCCAATTTATATAAGCATCTAAATTATCATCATCAATATAAATATTTTTTGCATTTGCAGCGGCTTCAAAAGCATCAGGAGAATTAGGAAACTCTCTAGTAGTTCTTTTAAATTTTTCTAAAGCTTTTTGATTTTGGTTATCATTATAATATAACAACCCTTGACGCACTAGAGCCTTTGGTATAAAAACACTATTAGGATGTTTTTCTATCAATTGGTTATAGGCTAAATGTGCTTTTTTATTGTTTTTTGTGATTGTATAGGTATTTGCTAGTTGGAATAATGCGTCATCTATTAAAATAGAAGTATCATATTCATTTATTACGTTAGAGAGTACTTTTATTTTGGATTTATTGTCTTCTAAAAAGCCATAACTCATGCCTATTTGATATTGCGCATAATCTGAATTGGAGCCAAAGTTTTGTGATACTTTTTGATAAGATTCAATAGCTTTGTTATAGTTTCTTATTGCAAAATAGCTATCACCTAACCTTATTAATGCATCTTCTTTTAATTCTGAATCTAATCCTTCTTTTTTTGTATAATTTTCGAAACTGATGGCAGCGTTTTTGTAATCTTTTAATTTAAAATTACTGTAAGCTAAGTTATAATCAATTAAATCAAACTCATCGATTTCTGTTTTTAATTCCTTTTTTAAATTTGTGAATTTTGATAAAGCTTCCTTGTGTCTTCCTAATCTGTATAATGTTTCTGCTTCCCAATATTTTGCTCGATCGAGAACTGAGGTTTCTGTTGTTTTTTTACCTTCTATAAAAAAAGGAAGGGATTCATTTAACTTATTTTCATTGAATAACTCGATACCTCTGTAAAGAGAAATTTCTGGAATTAAAGCGATATTTTTTTTAGATCGTTTTTTAGCTAAAAAAATTAATGCTCCATTGTAATCTTGTTGATGGAGGAAGGAAGAAATGACTAAATCATTAATTTCTTCATAAGCTTTTGATTTTGGATATGTTTTTAAATAATCTTGCAAAACTTCTGCAACACTTTTAAAAGGGTTTCCAGCTTCATAACTTAATTTGGCATAATTTAGTGCAGCATCTTCTTTAATTTTGGCATTAAACTCCATTTCTGAAGCTGTTTTAAATGCACTTAAAGCTTCTGTTTTTTTATCTAATTTAAGATAACATTCACCTAAATTATAATATGCGTTTTGTGCAACATTATTTTTTTCATCAATAATTTTATTAAAATTATTGATTGCATTTTCAATATC
>JAQXAP010000161.1 GCA_029252865.1 Polaribacter sp. | reverse complement strand
GTTTTCCTGGATGTACAGAATTGCAACTAATGAGGCCATTACCTTTATCAATAAGAGAGCAAAACGAAATAATATAAATATTGATGATTATCAAAAAGAACTAACTTCGACTTTAGGTTGTGATAATTTTTTTACTGGTAATGAAATTCAACTTATTTTACAAAAGGCAATTGCTACCTTGCCACAAAAGCAACAACTTGTTTTTAATATGAAATACTTTGATGAACTAAAATACACTGAAATGTCTGAAATATTAGAAACATCTGTAGGTTCGTTGAAAGCCTCATATTTCCATGCGGTTAAAAAAATTGAACTCTTTATTAAAAAGAAAACAAATTAAACCTTTATAAATAATTAAGGTCTAAATGAAATAATGAAACATTACATAAAAAATAGCGAAGAGTATCTAAACTCTATTTCCGAAAAAGAAAGTGGTTTTTGCACGCCTAAAAACTATTTTAACACAATTGAAGATAGTTTTGAAGTTAAATTAATCGAAAAAGAATTTAAAAAAGAGGAAGGGTTTAAGATTCCTGATTCATATTTTACCGAATTGGAAAACGATATTTTAGCGAAGGTTTTGTCTACCAAAAAAGAAACAAAACTTATTTCTTTTAAAGAGAGAGTATTAAAATTCATTCCGATGACAGCCGCAGCTGTAATAATATTACTTGTTGGATTAAATTATTTTGTATTTAATACTACTGAAGACTTTACCCCAGATTCTCTCTCTGAAATTGATATTGAATATTGGTTAGACTCCAATACTTTAGATACATATGAAATTTCAATTACCATTGAAGATGTTGTTTTAGACGAAAATGATTTTTATTTGGCTAACCTGGAAGATAAAACCATTGAAGACTACATCAACTCCATTGATAACAACTCTATATTTGAAGAATTAGACTAAAACTAAAATTATGAAAAAGTTATTAACCTTTCTGTATATTATTATTTTTTGCACTCTCTCCAGTTACTCTCAGGAAAAAAAAGGAAGTAAAGAAAAAATAAAAACACTTAAAATCGCGTACATAACAGATCGATTAAATTTAACACCAAATGAAGCTGAAAAATTTTGGCCTATTTATAATACTCATGATGAAAATCATCGATTATTAAGAAGTAAACTCAGATTAGAAATAAAAAAAAGTATTAAAGAAAAAAAGTTAATAGATACACTTTCTGAGAGTGAATCCCAAAGGTTGGTTTTATTAAAACAAACTATTGACAACCAAATCTATGAATCTAAAAAAAAATTTATGGAACAAATAAAAAAGGTTATCTCTAATAAAAAAATTATTAAGCTACACCTTGCAGAACTAGATTTTGGTAGAAACTTAATGAGAAAATACAAAAATAGCAGAAGAAATTAAGAAAAGTTAAATTACGCCTTTTTTTTATTTCTTAATTAAGGCTAAGTAAAGATGTAATTCCGGTTTATTAGAAGTAAATTGTTTCAACCAAATTGTTAATTCATCTATTTCATATGGTAATAGTCTGCATAAAGCCTTTTCTACCTCCTTACAAAACAGATCAGAATTAAAACTCACCTTTTTTAGCACAGTTTTAGTGTACTCAAACATTGCTCTAGCCATTTTTTTTTATTAGATTCTAATTATAGAACGTTTACTTAATTGATTTTATTGTACCAAATCTAATAAAAAAACCATCATTTCTTAAAATGATGGTCTTAAATTTTGCTTAAAAATTTGTTAAGATTATAATGTATTAATCTTTTCTACTAAACCTTTAGCTTTTTCTTCTAATTCTGCATTAATCGCATTAAAGTGCGCTTTCTTATTTTCAACATTTTTACTATTTACTTTAGCAACTAAAGTATCAAAAGTTGAAATAGCCTCATCAATAATTGCATCACCTTTTTCTGGTGCGTTTTTTAAGATCGAAACATCTAATGCATATTCGATAACATCACCTAAAACGTAATTAATATCTTTTTTTAAGTTTTTAATACTTGCCATAACTTATTATAATTTGAATATTGCAAAACTAATTCAATTTATCTAATTCTAACTGAAATTTCTTAAAAAACTGCCCAACATGATAACCATCTACTAAAGCATGGTTCACATTGATAGATACAGGCATTAATATTTTACCTTTTTTTTCTTTTACACCTCCAAAAGCTAGTCTTGGCACACTATCATCCTTATTACCTGAATTTGGTTCTTTGTGACTTGTAAAAGAAATCCATGGCAAAACAGAGCAATAAATACAACCTAAAGATTTTATTTGAGGGAATAAATTGGTAGAATTTTGAATTCTTTTCTTCTCTTTTTGAAAATTTTCATTAAAAACAGTAAAATTTTCAGAAAAATCTACAAAAGAAAATCCATAGGTATTATCCGCCCTTGCAATCGTTGCAGACGCATTTATTACATCATATATTGCTATTTTATTATCTTCGATTCTATATTTTAAATTTTCAACAGAGTTTATTGCTTTCATACAAGCATATAAATATTTTACAAAAAAAGAAGATGTTGTTTTTCCAACGAATTGACATGCTTTTGTCACATCTACATCAACTACAACAGCAAAAGTAGGGTCTGCCAAAGTTCTAAAGTGTTGAAAAACTTCCTTTCTATTCCAAGTATCAATGTCTACATATTTTTTCATAAAAGGTCTAAAACATCCTTTAGTTTATTAATTGTGTTGTAATTTAATTTAGATTTTTCTTCATCGGATACTTCTTCATGAACCCAAGTTGTATGAAAAGGAACATGTATTGCAGAAGCTCCTATTTCTAATAAAGGTAGGACATCAGACTTTAAAGAATTACCTATCATTAAAAGCTCGGATGGATGAATATCTAAATGCTTAATTAATTTTAAATAATCTTTTCCCTTTTTATTACTCATAACTTCTATGTGATGAAAATATGATAATAAATTTGATTTCTCTAATTTTCTTTCTTGATCCAGTAAATCCCCTTTGGTTGCAACAATTAATTTATACTTTCCTTGAAGAGATTGTAAAACTTCCTCTACACCATCTAACAATATTATTGGCTCTTGCAGCATTTTTTTTCCAATATTTAAAATAGCCTCAATTGTTTTTTGATCTATCTGGTAATTAGATAAATCTAAAGCGCATTGCACCATCGATAATACAAAACCTTTTATGCCATAACCATAAATTTCTAGGTTCTTGATTTCCGCCTTAAAAAGCTCTTGATTAATTTTATTCTCAGTTTCGTATTTTACTAATAATTTGGCAAATTGGTGTTCTGCATCTCTAAAATAAGTTTCATTTATCCATAAAGTGTCATCAGCATCAAAAGCTATTACCTTTATATTTTTACTTATTTTATTCATTCTTTAAGATTTCAAAAACTGAATTGCCTTTTCTAAATCCTCTGGAGTATCGATACCTAAAGCTTCAATATCTGTCTCTACCATTTTAATTTTCTTACCAATTTCTTGATATCGAATAGCTTCTATTTTTTCTACTGCTTCTAGTGGCGTTATTGGAGTTTTATAAAAATCTAACAACGCTTGTTTTCTGAATGCATAAACCCCTTTATGTTTGTAGTATTTTATGTTTACATCCTTATCTCTATGAAATGGAATTACACTTCTCGAAAAGTAAATAGCTAAATTATTAACATCTGTAATGACCTTGACGTTATTGGGGTTTTCAATATCTTCTTTACTGGTAATTTGTACTTTTAAGGAAGCTAAATCAATTTCTTTTTCGTCGTCTTTTTTAAAAACATCAATTAATTTAGCTAATGAAACAGCATCTATAAATGGCTCATCACCCTGCACATTAATCACAATATCTGCTTCAATATTTTCTACAGCTTCTGCAATTCTATCAGAACCACATTCATGGGCTGTTTTACTAATTATTGCTTTACCGCCAGCGTCAATTATTGTGTTGTAAATGACATCCGAATCTGTTACAATATAGACCTCATGAAACAATTTTGTTTGTAATGTAGCTTGGTAGGTTCTTAAAATAACAGGTTTTCCTCCTAAATCCTTCATCAACTTTCCTGGGAAACGAGTAGCATTATAACGAGCCGGAATCATAGCAATTATTTTCATAAATTATATTTACAGGAAACGTTACAGTTATTACTCTCCCGAATAACGAACAAAATTCCTTCTTGTTTCGTATAAGGTGATTTCTAATTCTAAATGTGCTGGAATGTGTGGTCTTAATCTGTTGTAAATAACGATTGAAATATTTTCTGCGGTTGGATTTAAGGTTTTAAATTCAGCTACTTCAATATTCAAGTTTTTATGATCTAAACGATCTTCAACTTCTTTTTTTATCAACTCTCTTAAAACACCTAAATCGTAAACAAAACCTGTAACAGGATCTACCTCACCAAACAAGGCCACAATCATATCGTAATTATGTCCGTGGTAATTTGGATTGCTACATTTACCAAAAACTTCTACATTTTTATCATCAGACCATTTTGGGTTAAATAATCTGTGTGCTGCATTAAAATGAGCTCTTCTATACACTTTTACTTTAGGCATTTGCTAATTTTTCAAAAGATTTATCAAATATAATTTTAAACCAAGCAGTGTAAATATCTGGATTATTTTTAATATCAGATTTTAAGTCATCTAAATTCATCCATTTATAAGATTCTACTTCTTCTTTATTAATGCTCGGTGAACCTTCAAAAGAACCAACCATAACATGATCTAATTCATGTTCTGTTAAACCATTATCAAATGGTGCTTTGTAAATAAACGAAAAAACTTCATTTAACTCTGTAACAAAGCCCATTTCCTCTTGCAGCCTTCTTTTACCTGCTTTTAAGTTAGTTTCTCCATCTCTTTGATGAGAACAACAAGTATTTGTCCATAACAAAGGCGAGTGGTATTTACTTGCGGCTCTTTGTTGCAACATTAACTCACCTTTTTTATTAAAAATAAAGACCGAAAAGGCTCTATGTAAAAGTGCTTTTTCATGCGCTTCTATTTTTTCCATCAATCCAATTGGATTGTCATTTTCATCAACCAATACAACTTGTTCTACCATAATTACAAAAATAGTAAAATCAGAGAGTTATAAATCATAAAATATTTAGAAAACCCATCAAATTTTTCTATTCTTTTATTGTGATACCATATATTTGTTAATTATTTAAGCGAATTTCTTACATGAAAATTTTTCGAACTTTATTTTTAATTACCTTATTTACAAACATTTACCAATGTAAAGAGAAAGAAATAATTAAGGAGATAAAACCCAAAATTGAAAATTTTAGTAAGTCAAAAATCCAGATAAATTCGAAACAAGAAAAAAAAATATTAAAGGATTGGGACAGTTTAAACAAGTCAAATTCTGAGGTTTTCTTTAAAGAATTTGGTAAACAAAACTCAGAAACATTAGTACTAATTAAAACTGATTTTGGTAATATAAAAATCCGTTTGTACAAGGATGTACCGCTACACAGAGCTAATTTTATTTTTTTAACTAAAATTAAATACTTTAATACAACGGTTTTTTACAGGGTAGCGAAGAACTTTGTAATTCAAGGCGGTAATTCGGATGAAATGTTCACTCAAAAAGAGAGAAACAAATACGGAAACTATCTTCTAAAACCTGAGTTCCGAAAAAACAGAAGACATAAATACGGAGCTTTGGCTGCTGCGAGAGAATGGAAACACAATCCAAATAAGTTATCTAGTCCATTTGAATTTTATATTGTTCAAAAAAAAAGCGGTGCACATCATTTAGACAATGAACACACTGTTTTTGGTGAAGTAATTTCAGGTTTTAATACCATGGAAAAAATATCTAAAGTAAAGGTTGGTGTTGACGAATGGCCTATTGATGATATAAAAATGACTATCGAAGTTTTAGATTGATATTTCACGCAGTAAAACCTATCTTTGCACCTCAAATTTTTTAAATGACATTTTTAGAAGAAATAGCGCGTAGAAGAACCTTTGGTATTATATCACATCCAGATGCAGGTAAAACAACACTGACCGAAAAATTATTACTGTTTGGTGGTGCTATTCAAGAAGCTGGTGCTGTAAAAAATAATAAAATTAAAAAAGGAGCAACTTCCGATTTCATGGAGATTGAACGTCAGCGTGGAATTTCTGTTGCTACTTCTGTATTAGCATTTATTTATCAAGACAAAAAAATAAATATTTTAGATACTCCAGGTCACAAAGACTTCGCTGAAGATACTTTTAGAACCTTAACTGCTGTAGATAGTGTTATTGTGGTGATTGATGTTGCAAAAGGAGTAGAACCTCAGACTGAAAAACTGGTTGAAGTTTGTAGAATGAGAAGTATACCAATGTTGGTTTTTATCAACAAATTAGATAGAGAAGGAAAAGATGCTTTTGATTTATTAGATGAAGTTGAACAAAAACTTGGTTTACGCGTTACTCCAATGAGTTTTCCTATTGGAATGGGATATGATTTTAAAGGAATTTATAATATTTGGGAAAAAAAATTAAATCTTTTTTCTGGTGATAACAAAACTACTATTTCTGATGGCGTTCAATTTGATGACTTATCAAATCCAGAATTAGATGAAATAGTTGGTGAAACTGCGGCTGAAACTTTACGTGAAGAAATCGAATTAATCGATGAAGTTTACCCAGAATTTAACCAACAAGAATATTTAGAAGGAAAATTACAACCTGTATTTTTTGGGTCAGCTTTAAATAATTTTGGTGTAAAAGAGTTGTTGGATGCTTTTATAGAAATAGCTCCTTGTCCTCAGCCTAAAAAGGCGGAAGAGCGTATAATAGATTCTAAAGAAACTAAATTAACTGGTTTTGTGTTTAAAATCCATGCAAATATGGATCCTAAACACAGAGATAGATTGGCTTTTATCAAAATTGTGTCGGGTACTTTTAAAAGAAATGCACCTTATTTGCATGTACGAAATGGTAAAAAAGTAAAATTTTCTAGTCCGAATGCATTTTTTGCTGAAAAGAAAGAAATTGTAGACGAATCATTCCCTGGTGATATTGTTGGTATACATGACACCGGTAACTTTAAGATTGGTGATACTTTAACTGAAGGCGAACAGTTAAATTTTAAAGGAATTCCAAGTTTTTCTCCAGAACATTTCAGGTATGTTAATAATGCAGATCCAATGAAGTCTAAACAATTATACAAAGGTTTAGATCAACTAATGGATGAAGGTGTTGCTCAATTATTTACTTTAGACATGAATGGTCGTAAGGTAATAGGTACTGTTGGTGCTTTACAATATGAAGTTATTCAATATAGATTAGAGCACGAATATGGTGCGAAATGTTCTTATGAAAATTTAAGCGTTCACAAAGCGTGTTGGGTAGAACCTGAGGATATAAAAAATGAAGAGTTTAAAGAATTTAAAAGAGTTAAACAGCGTTATTTAGCGAAAGATAAACAAGGTCAATTAGTATTTTTAGCAGATTCTGAGTTTACCATACAAATGACACAGAGTAAATACCCTTCTGTAAAATTACATTTTACAAGTGAGTTTAAAAATTAAGAATTATGAAAAAATTACTCTTAATAATATCTATATTTTTAGGCTTTCAAAGTTTTTCTCAGAATTATAACCTTTCTGACATTGAGCCAAAAGAAATGTATAATAGCATTCGTTTAAATTACTTAATGGTCCACCAACCTGCTGATAAAGTGGATTATGGTTTGGATCCTAAAATGGGTTTTGTTGGCTTTAACTATAACATTCCTATTAATAATTGGTTATATACTGGTGCAGGATTTCATGGCGCAATTACTGGTGATCAAGGTGGTTTATTTACTTTGGGCGTTAATTTAGGAGTTAACCTTCCTATGTATAAAAACATCTTTTTTGATGCAAACGTTCACTTTGGCGGCGGTGGTGGCTATAGATCACTTGTGAATGGCGGTGGTATAATGATACCAAATATTGGTTTACAATATAAAAAAAACAACTACTCTTTTGGAGTTCAATATACTTATGTAAACTTTTTTACTGGAATTCAAAAAAATGACAATGTTTCCTTTTTTGTGGAAATCCCGAGTTTATTAAGAACATCTTCTTACGCTGATGCTCAAAAGCAATTTACTGTTAATAACAAATCTAAAGATGAGTTTTGGCAAAAACCAGCTGTAAAAAGTGTACAACAAATAACATTTGATTATTTTTTTCCTTTCGGAAATTCTAGAACAGATGCAAGTACTACTCCAAAATACAAACCAATAGACCATACTTTATCTATATTAGGTTTTGAATATCAACGTTACTTAACTAATAATACTTTTATTTATGCCCATGTAGATGCCATGTATGGTGGTTTAACTGCTGGTTTTATGGATGTATTTTTTGGAGCAGGGAAAAATTTTATAGAAACAAAGTACGTAAATTTCTTTGGTAAGTTAGGTATTGGTGCTGCAGGAGGTAGAATTTACCCAGAAGGAGGACTAACGGTATACCCAAATATTGGGGCAGATTTAAAAATTACCGAAAAATTTGGTTTAAGTGCTCACGGAGGATACCACAAGTCACTCGGCGGAATAGCCAGTTTTGAAGCTATAACTGCTGGTTTTAGTTTAAAATATTATGGTTTAAGTGGAGGTATTTCTCATCCTTTTTCAAAGGAAAAAATAACAAAAATTAAAACTCAAGGTATTCAAATTTCTGCTCAGAATCAGATATACTTTGATGT
>JAQXAP010000158.1 GCA_029252865.1 Polaribacter sp. | reverse complement strand
CAAGTTGAAGAATACAAAACTATAACAAATCATGACGCCCTTGTGAGAAAATTAACAATTGTTTGGGGAGGAAAAGAGAGTTTATATAAAATATATGGAAAGAAAAAACTTTTATTCTTGCATCATATTTATATTAAAGATTTTAAACTTTCTGATAACAAGACAATTGGTGAAATTCGCTATAATGATAAAATATCTCCTTATCATATTCACTTTTTAGAGTTTGAGGAGTTTACTTGCACTTATGCTTATTAAAAAAGAGTTATAAGATTTTAAGTCATCGTGATTCTTTCCATCAAAAACCTAAAGGTTTTGTATTTTCGTCAACGTGAATATTTACCAAAACATTTTACTAGCTAAAAACGAAGGCAAAAAATTACTTGCGGTTTTAATTGATCCAGAAAAATTTGATGTTAAAAACATCGATTCTTTTTTTAAGAAAGTTCACCAATCTATTACTACTCATATTTTTGTTGGTGGCAGTACAGATCATCAAAATATTACAGAAACAATAGTTACTGCAATTAAAAAGTCAACTCATTTACCTGTTATTATTTTTCCCGGTGATGTTTCGCAAATCTCAAAAAAGGCAGACGGAATTCTATTTTTGAGTTTACTTTCTGGCAGAAATCCTGAGTATTTAATATCTCAACAAATTAAAGCTGCTCCTATTTTAAAGAATTCAACTTTAGAAATTTTACCAACGGGTTATCTTTTAATTGATGGAGAAACAGTAACGGCAACTCAAATAGTAAGCAATACAAAACCAATTGCTCAAAAAAAATCAGAATTAATTTTAAACACCGCCCTGGCTGGTCAATTTTTGGGGAAAAAGCTAATCTATCTGGAGGCTGGTAGTGGAGCTAAAGTTCCTGTAAACGAAAATATTATTACACTTATTAAAAGCAATTTAAATATTCCTTTAATTGTTGGTGGAGGAATCCGCTCTAAAACACAACTAGAAAATACCTTTAACGCGGGTGCTGATCTAGTGGTAATTGGAACAGCTTTTGAAAATGATGAAACTTTTTTTGAAGATTTAAAAAAATAACAATTGGGACAGTTTTGGGGATAGTAGACCATTTCTTTGAAAGTAAAACCCACTTCGAAAATATTATAGATTTCTGACTTCGCAGGAACAACAGAAAAGTTTAAATTTACCAAAACAATTATAATCAATGTCAGAAATTATTGACCTACTCTTTGGACAATACAAAACGTACGAAACAATAGATATTATTTTAGAAATTATTGCAGTAGTTTTTGGGTTTTTATCTGTTTGGTATTCTAAACAGAATAAAATTTGGGTTTTTCCGACAGGAATGATTAGTACTGCAATTTTTGTTTATCTATTGGTAAAATGGGAACTTTTAGGTGATATGATGATTAATGCCTATTACTTTATTATGAGTATTTATGGCTGGTATATCTGGACTTATAAAAGTGATGGAGAACATGAAACTCCAATAACGAGAACAACTTTAAAAGAAAAAAAATTAAGCGTCCTTATTTTTATAACAACACTTATTTTTGTTTACGCCGTTTATACTTATTTTGAAAAATGGACAAGTTGGACCGCTTATATAGACACAATTACTACCGCAATTTTCTTTGTAGGAATGTGGTTAATGGCTAAACGAAAAATAGAAAACTGGATTTATTGGATTATTGGAGATATTATTTCTACTCCTTTATATTTTTATAAAGGGTTTACTTTTAGTAGTTTTCAATATTTAATATTTACTTTTATAGCAGTATTTGGTTACATCACATGGAAAAAAAACTTAAACAAAAACCTATTAATCTTGTAAAAGTTGTTTTATTTGGCCCTGAATCTACAGGAAAAACGACACTTTCTCGTCATTTAGCACACCACTACAATACGGTTTGGACACCAGAATTTGCACGAGAATATTTACAAAAAAAATGGAATAAAGAACGTAAAACTTGTGAAGTAGAAGATTTACTTCCTATTGCTGTTGGACAAATGAAATTAGAAAATAGGCTGGCTAAAAGAGCTGATAAAGTTCTAATTTGTGATACAGACCTGTTAGAAACAAAAGTATATTCTGAAGAGTTTTATGACGGCTTTGTAGATGAAAGATTAAATAAAGCAGCAACCGAGAATACGTATGATATTTATCTTTTAACATATATAGATACTCCCTGGGAAGAGGATGACTTGCGAGACAGACCTAGCTTACGTTTAGAAATGTTTAATGCTTTTGAAAAATCTTTAATAGATAATAATAGACCATACATTGTGCTCAAAGGCGATAAAGAAACACGACTAAAAAATGCAGTTGAAACTATTGACCAAATCATTTCTAGCAAAGAAAACCTTTATTCTTATTCTAACTCTTTATTAGACCTAGATAATTCGTGTAACTATTAAATGAACACTGAAAAAATAATTAAAGAACTGAATTTTAAAGCTAGCAGGAGTTCTGGTGCTGGCGGACAACACGTAAACAAAGTGTCTTCTAAAATCGAGTTGAGTTTTAATTTAGGAACTTCAGATTCATTGTCTGAAACTGAAAAAATACTTTTAAGCACAAAGCTATCATCAAAATTAACAAAGGAAAATATACTCATTTTATTTTGTGAAGAGACAAGATCTCAGCATCGAAACAAAGAAATTATTATCAACCGTTTTTTGAAACTGATAAAAACCCATTTAATTCGACCTAAAAAAAGGAGAGCTACAAAACCCAGCAGAGCTGCTATTAAAAAAAGAGTTGAACTCAAAAAAAAAGTATCTTTAAAAAAAACGCTTCGTAAAAAACTAAACATCGAATAATTAATTCAAATTTTTATTTCATAATCAATTTTTCTAACTTAATTTTGCACCGTTCTCATAAAGGGGTGCTTTAAAAAGCTGAGATCATACCCAATGAACCTAGAACAGATAATGCTGTTTAGGGATTTTTGAATGTTTTATTCGAGAAAGTATAGTAATTTACATATGCTTCTTTCGCTAAGACAAAAACTAATTATTCAATATTAATTACAAGAATAATTACCTCTTTTTATTCGTTTTAAAAATTTTTAAAATGAAAAAAATTACCATTTTTTTATTCTTGTTTGTAAGCACACTTGCAAACGCCCAATCCTTTACACTTTCAGGAAAAGTTGTAAATGAAAACAATGATTCTTTACCAGGAGCAACTGTTTTGGTTAAAGAAAGTAAAAAAGGAACTTCTACAGGTTTTGATGGTCAGTTCTCTTTAAGTCTTCCAAAAGGAAAGTACACAATTCAAGTTTCATTTGTTGGTTACAAACCTATTTCTAAAGAAATTTCTTTGGTAAAAAATGATGCAATCGAGTTTGTATTATTACCAAACTCAACTGTTTTAGATGAAGTTTTGGTTTCTGCAGTTCGTGTAAAAGCGAATTCACCCGTAACGCATTCAAATTTATCAAAAAAGGAAATTGCAAAACGAAATTTAGGACAAGACATGCCTAATTTACTTAACTTTTTACCTTCTGTAGTTACTACAAGTGATGCTGGTGCTGGAATTGGTTACTCAGGCATTCGAGTTAGAGGTACAGATGCAACAAGAGTAAATGTTACTATAAATGGTATTCCATACAACGATGCTGAGAGTCAAGGTACTTTTTGGGTAAACCTAGGCGATTTTGCGTCCTCTACTCAAAGTTTACAATTGCAGCGTGGAGTAGGAACTTCTACAAATGGTTCTGGTGCTTTTGGTGCTAGTTTAAATATTTTAACAGATGCTGTAGCAGAAAATGCCTATGGAGAAATATCTAATTCTTTTGGATCTTTTAATACTAAAAAACATACTGTGAAATTTAGTACTGGAAAAATAAATGAAAACATAGAAATTTCTGGACGTTTATCTAATATTACTTCTGATGGTTACGTAGATAGGGCTTTTACTAATTTAAAATCTTACTTTTTACAAGGTGTATATAAAGATGATAATACATTAATTAAAGCACTTACTTTTGGTAATAAAGAACAAACTTATCAATCTTGGTTTGGTCTTACTGCAGATCAAGTTAAAGAAAATCGTCGTCAAAACCCTTATACATATGATAATGAAACAGATAATTATTGGCAAGATCATTATCAATTACATTGGAATGAGCGTTTTAACAACAATTGGTCTACAAATATAGGTTTAAACTACACAAAAGGTAGAGGCTATTTTGAGCAATATGAAGATGATACAGATGAAATAGCTTCTTATAATGGTATTGTATTAGGTACAGATATTAAAGAAGGTAAAGATGAAGATGGAAACCCTATCAACATTCCGATTACAGATGTAATAAGAAGACGTTGGTTAGATAATGATTTTTACGTGGTTAATGCCAATGTAACATATAAGAAACAAGATTTAGAAATTATCTCTGGTGTATCTTACAGCAATTATAATGGAAATCATTTTGGGGAAGTAATTTGGGCAAGACAATTTTCTAATACTGCCAATATTAGAGATAGATATTATGAAGGAGATGCCATAAAAAATGATTTTAGTGTTTTTTCTAAAGCAACTTTTAAATTAAATGAATCTTTAACAGGTTTTATAGATTTACAAGGGCGCTTTGTAAACTATAAGACAAATGGTTTAAATTCTAAAGGGGCTTCTTTTGTAACTGACACAGATTTTAGCTTTTTTAATCCTAAAGCTGGATTAACTTATGAAGCAAATCAAAACAATAGTTATTATATCTCTTATGCTAGAGCAAATAGAGAACCTAATAGAGACGATTTTGAAAATGGTGTTACTGAAAATGAAACATTAAATGATATTGAATTAGGATGGAGATATAATACAGAAAAAATTGCTATAAGTTCTAATATGTATTATATGTTTTATCAAAATCAATTAGTCCTTACTGGTCAACTTGATGATGTTGGAAGCCCAATTAGAGCAACAAGTGGAAAAAGTGATAGATTAGGTTTAGAAGCAGATGCTACTATTACATTTAATAATACATTTAGCACTTCTACAAATATCGCTGTAAGTTCTAATAAAAATAGAAATTTTAATACCACTACAGATGCCGGTTTGATAAATTTAGGTAATACAAATATTTCTTATTCTCCAGAATTAGTAATTGGTAATGCCATAAACTACAATCCTTTAGAAAACTTACAAATTTCTCTTTTAAGCAAATATGTTGGAGAGCAATCTTTAAATAACATCGATGACAATAGAGGTGTTTTAAAAGCGTATTTTGTAAATGATTTAAATTTTAATTATGAGATAAAGCCAAATGCAATTTTTCAATCTATTGTTTTTACTGGGCTCGTAAACAATATTTTTAACCTAGAATATTCTTCTAATGCGATAGATTATGGTAGCGGTTATGTTTATTTTTACCCACAAGCAACTAGAAACTTTTTAGTTGGCGTTACTTTAAAGTTTTAAAAATTAAATTTAGATATAAATAAAAAATAAAAATCTCAAGCTTACGCTTGGGATTTTTTTTGGGTTTACAGAGAAGGTTTTAAATCTTGACTTTTTGACTCAAAAAAGGAATTATTTTGCATCATTTTGAGCTTCCGTTACATAGTGAAATGTTGGCGAATTCTCTGTAATTGAACCAGCTCCTTTTTTGTTAATTTTGAAAGTAATATCTTTTGTTGTGGTAAATAAAAGCACAGACAAAAAAGGATTTCTAAGATGTTCTTTTAAAACATCAAATGCTTCCTCTAAAGTAAGTTCATTTTCTACATCTTCTGTTTCACGAGGTCTATAACTAAATTTCAATAAAACCTTTACATTGTCTTTATAGGCAACTGGTCTTAGAAATATGTTTTTCAACTCTAGCTTACCGATAGTCTTTGCCATTGTTAATTTCGCAAACTCACCTTTTTCTAGACTTTCTTTTACTTGTTCTAAGAAAAGAACAAACACTTCTTCATATAGCATAAATAACTTATTTAAGTTCTAATAATAATACTATTGTATTAAAATTGGTGTGTTTCTCTCTAATTGAAAAGAGGGTTTAAAGGGAATAAAAACTTAAATTAATAAGTTTAAGAATCCATTCTACCAACAGCGCAACTCACAAAAGATTTAGCTTTGTGTAAAACAGTATTTTTATCACCAACTTCTGGATATCCTAATTTAGATAATTTTAATTTAATTTCTTCTAGATTATCATTTTCTAATGTAACTGAAACAATTGATTTTTCGATATCAATATCTATTTCACTTACCCCTTCTATTGCTAATATTCCCTTTTTAATTGTTGATGCACAACCACCACATTTTAAGTTTTCTATTTGGACTTCTGCTTTCATTATTTATTATTTTCTTTTTTCCACTTAGTATATCCACCAATAACATTATAAACTTCAAACCCATTTTCCAGCAGCATCTTTGTCGCTTTTCCACTTCTATTGCCCGATCTACAATATAAATAAACCGATCTTTTTTTATTTACTGCACGGTTCACTTTTGTCAAAAAATCTTTATCAAAAAAATCAATAAATAAAGCAGTTTCTATAAGTCCTTGTTTAACCTCTCTTTGGGTTCTTACATCAATTAATTGTATTTTATCTTTAGACAACAACTTTTTTAATTCTACCGTTGATATTGTATTTACCTCTTGCACTTCTGTACAATTAATAACAAGTAAACTTGTAAGAAATATAAAAATTAATGATTTCATATTTCTATTTTAAAGTTGATGGACAAACTGCGTATGTTCTTTCAATATTTGTATTTCTAACCGCAGAGTATCCTTTTGCAACATCAATTACGTTATGAAAACCTCTTGCTTTTAATATTGATGCAGCAATAACAGAGCGATATCCACCGGCACATTGTAAATAAAAATCTGCTTTTTTAGGAAATTTAGAAATATGCTCATTTAAAAAATCTAATGGAGTACTTTGTGCAACTGTAATATGTTCGATTGCAAATTCTCCAGGTTTTCTAACATCAAAAACAAATGCATTTTGTTTAATTTTATCTTCTAATACATCTGCAGATACAGATTGTAAAGTGTCTATTTCTTTATCAGCATTCTTCCATGTTTCAAAACTCCCGTCTAGGTAGCCTAAAACATTATCGAAACCAACTCTAGACAAGCGTATAATTGTATCCTCCTCTTCTCCTTTTGGAGTTACTAACAAAATTGGTTGTTTAATATCTTTTATCAATGCGCCAACCCAAGGTGCAAAAGTACCACCTAAACCAATAAAAATAGATTGTGGTATAAAGCCTTTTATAAATTCTGATTGATGGCGAACGTCTAAAATTAAGGCATCCGTTTCATTTGCTTGAGTTTGAAAAGCTTCGATCGACAAAGGTTTTGCACTGTTTTCTATAACGTCGTCTATATTTTTATATCCTTGTTTGTTTAACTTTACATTTAGAGGAAAGTAAGCTGGAGGAGGTAATAAACCATCAGTAACTTCTTTAACAAATTCTTCTTTAGTCATATCTGATCTTAATGCATAATTGGTTTCTTTTTGATTGCCAATTGTACCCACTGTTTCTGAACTTAAATTTTTACCACAAGCAGAACCTGCTCCATGCGCAGGATATACAATAACATCATCTCCTAGAGTCATTACCTTATTGCGTAAACTTTGATATAAAAAACCAGCTAAATCTCTCACTGTAAGATTTCCTTTTTGCGCTAAATCTGGGCGACCAACATCTCCCAAAAATAAAGTGTCGCCGCTAAAAAGGGCAATATCTTTTCCCTTTTCATCTTTTAATAAAAAGCAAGAACTTTCCATTGTATGACCGGGGGTATGTAATACTTTAATTGTAATCGCTCCTACTTTAAAAACTTGATTATCTTCTGCGATAATTGAGTCAAAATTAGTCTTTGCTGTTGGACCATAAACAATTTTTGCACCTGTTCTTTCTGCCAAAGTAACATGTCCGCTCACAAAATCCGCATGAAAATGGGTTTCAAAAATATATTTAATCTTCGCTTTATTTTTACCTGCTCTTTCAATATAATCTTGTACTTCTCTTAATGGATCTATAATAGCCACCTCACCATTACTCTCTATATAATAAGCTCCTTGTGCTAAACAACCTGTGTAAATTTGTTCTATTATCATTCTAATTTATATATATAATACCTTTTGAAAACAAAGTTTTCAATGAGTTACTATGAATTTTACTTTTATTTAATGGTATGCTTGATGAATATATTTAGCATATTTTTCTTGTTGTGCTCTATCTCCTGTTTTATAGAATTTAACGGCATCATTTGCTCGCATAAAAAAGTGATTAACATCTATTATAGATAACATTCCACTTTTAAACAAATCATCTCTTACGGGACCTTTAACACCAGCAAATAAAATAACTATGCCTTTTTTATTATAGAATTTAATGCGCTCTTTTAGCATTTCTACTCCTGTACTATCTACTCTATTTATACTTTCAGCATCAAAAACTATCAATTTTAAAGAAGCGCCTTTCTTTAAAGCCATATCATCTAGTTTATCTCGAAAATAACTTGAATTTGCATAAAAAATTTGTGCATCAAACCTAAAAATTAAAATATCTTCTTCAATAATAACTTCTTCAAAACGATCTCTATTTCTATAAAAATCTGAGTTCGGTACTTTCCCTAATTCGGCAACATAAGGTCGAGAAGTTCTAAAAATTAGCACAATTAATGAAAGACCAACCCCAACTATAATACCAAACTCAATACCTAATAATAATGTTCCTATAAATGTTGCTAGCATCAGCCAGAAATCTAGAAGATTTGCTTTCCACAAAAAAACAGCTTCCTTAATATTTACCAATCCAAAAACTGCAACAATAATTATTGCTGCTAAAACGGTTTTTGGTAAGTGATAAAAAAAGGGAGTTAAAAAGAGTAATGTTATTACAACCATTACAACAGAAATTAAAGCAGCCATTCCTGTTTTCGCACCACTTTCTTGATTAATTGCAGAACGTGAAAAACTTGAAGTAGTCGGAAAAGCTTTAAACAACGAACCTACAATATTGCTTAAACCTAGTGCTATTAACTCTTGATTTGGCATTATTCTATATTCATCTTGTTTCGCTTCTAACGATTTACCAATAGAAATAATTTCTAAATAACCAACCATTACCAGAGTAAATGCGATTGGAAATAATTCTCTTAATAAATCTATATTAAAATCTGGAACACTAAACACAGGCAAACCAGAAGGAATATCTTTTACTATAGAAATACCTTTGAATTGCTCTCCAAAATACTTCATTATTAAAATACCTAAAACCACCACAATTAATGCATTTGGTATTTTTTTATTAATTTTTTTGAATATAATAATCAAAACAATAGAAGTTAAACCAATAACAGTTGTATAAACATTCAAGCCAAAAATCTGATCACAAATATCTCGTAAGACATACTGTAATTGATCGCTCTGAACAAATTCTACTCCAAGTAAATTACGAAATTGATTAAAGCCAATAATTAATGCTACTGCCGATGTAAATCCGGTTATTACAGGCTTGGAAAGAAAATTTACAATGAATCCTAAACGAAAAACACCCATAAAAAATTGAATTACTCCAACCATTAAAGCTAACAAAATTGCAATGGAAATATAACTATCTGAACCTGCCAAAGCTAGGGTTGAAACACCTGTTGCTACAATAAGTGAATCCATTGCAACAGGACCAACTGCTACTTGTCTTGACGATCCAAAAATTGCATACATTACTTGCGGAACTAATGCACAGTACAATCCATATATTGGCGGCAAACCTGCAATTAAAGCATACGCAATCCCTTGTGGAATTAAAATAATACCAACCGTAATACCTGCAACAAGATCATCTTTAAAAAGAGATGAGTTGTACTTCGGTAACCACTCTAAAATTGGTATAAATTTTTTAATTTTCATTTTCTCAAATTACAGAGAATAGATTAAATCTGATGGATAACAGACTACTTCTATTTGTTTTCAAATCTAATTTATTATTTTACTCTGAGAAACAATTAAAACAGTAATCACATTTCCAAGATTATTAATCTAAAATAACTCTCCCTGGCTATTTCCTTTTATTCTTCCTAAATGATTATATGCTAAATCTGTAACTTCTCTCCCGCGTGGTGTTCTCATTATAAAACCTTGCTGAATTAAAAAGGGTTCATAAACTTCTTCAATAGTTTCTGTGTTTTCAGAAACAGCAGTTGCTATAGTACTTAAACCGACTGGGCCACCTTTAAATTTATCAATAATTGTTTTAAGAATTTTATTATCCATTTCATCCAAACCATGTGCATCCACATTCAATGCTTTTAATGCATATTTTGCAATTTCTATTGATATCATTCCATCACCTTTGATTTGTGCAAAATCACGAACACGTCTCAATAAAGCATTTGCAATTCTCGGTGTTCCTCGACTTCTGCCAGCAATTTCTATTGCAGACTCCATTGAGATAGGAACTCCTAAAATATGTGCACTTCTTTGGATTATTGTAGTTAATAACTCTGTTTTGTAATAATGCAACCTACTACTAATTCCAAAACGAGCTCTCATTGGTGCTGTTAACAATCCTGAACGAGTTGTTGCTCCAATTAGAGTAAATGGCTCTAAATTTATTTGCACGGTTCTGGCATTTGGGCCAGATTCTATCATAATATCTATTTTATAATCTTCCATTGCAGAATATAAATACTCCTCTACAATAGGACTTAGCCTATGAATTTCATCGATGAATAAAACATCACGCTCATCAAGATTCGTTAATAATCCGGCTAAATCTCCTGGTTTATCTAAAACAGGACCGGATGTAACTTTTATGCCGACTTGTAATTCGTTTGCTAAAATATGAGCAAGAGTAGTTTTTCCTAGACCTGGAGGTCCATGAAAAAGTGTATGATCTAAAGCTTCTTCTCTTTGATTTGCAGCTTCAACAAAAATCTTTAAATTATCAATTGCCTGATCTTGACCTGTAAAATCATCAAAAGAAAGTGGGCGTAATTTTTTTTCTACGTCTAAATCTTCATTTGAAAGATTATCATTTTCAGGATTTAAGTTTTCGTTCATAA
>JAQXAP010000073.1 GCA_029252865.1 Polaribacter sp. | reverse complement strand
CCATAAGTAATTAAGGTTAGCGTCTTTTAAAAATTGAGCAACAAAACTTTCACCCGCGGGCAGATTCCAGATATCTTTTGACATAATTGCACCAGATAAAATTGTTGGTCTTTTTGGTGCTTTTAAAGCAATTTGTTTTGCATTTAAATAGTTCGACTTAATTACATCAAAAATACTGTCAGCTTTTTTTTCTTTATCAAACAAAATCCCAAAAAACTTAATCCATTCTGCTCTTCCCAATGGAGTTTCTTCTAACCAATCTCCGTTATATATTACATTAATTCCTGCTTTTTCAATTGTACTTAAAGATTTGTCTGCTGATGACACGCTATAACCAACAACCAATTCTGGTTGTAAGTCCAACAAAATTTCAGTATTTAAAGAACTTTCTTTTCCAATTTCTGTAATATTTCCTTTATCAATTAAAGCTCTTGTTTTTTCTGAAGATATATATTTAGAATATGGAAATCCAATGATTGATTTTTCCTCATTTAATAACTCAACCATGGGAATATGTGTTGTTGAGGTTACCACTATTTTTTTTATTGGAATGTTGATGTTTCGGTGTTTATTTGTCTTGATAGAGTTTTTATTATAAATTTCATACTCAAAAACTTCATCAGAATTCTGATAAGCAGCTTTTATTATTAGTTTTCTTAAGCCGTTATCATTAATGATGTCAAACCCTTTGGCGTATTTAATAGCACTTATAGGTCGAGTGTTATTATCAACATTTAGAACTTCTTTCTTACAAGAAAAATTACATAAAAAAAGTAAAGTTAATAGGGTAAAATAAAAATGTTTTTTCATCAACAATAATTTTAGTACAAGATTACAAAATTGTTTTGTAATAACAATTTATAAACTACATTTGCAATGATTTTGGTTTTGATGTGGAAATTATTTTATATCAAATTAAAAGGGAATCTAGTTAAAATCTAGAACTGTACCCGCAACTGTAAGTTTATTATTGAATTTAATTCAATACCTCTTTAGAGGATGTTATTATTTCTTATGCCACTGACAATTAAACGTTGGGAAGGTAAATAACATTAAGACAAGTCAGGAGACCTGCCCTTATCATAATTTTAATTTAATCTTCGGGATAAAGATTTGATAAAATATGAAGTTAAAACAGGTATTATTCATTGTTTGCTGGTTTTTTGTAGTTTGTAATTTACAGGCTCAAAAAGATACGATTACCCTTGAGCTAGATGCTTTTTCAATGTCCATTGTAAAGGTGAGAGATTTTTCTAAGGGCTACAGCAGTATTTTAATATCTGATAGTTTAGCAAACAAAAACATCCATTCGTTAACAGATGTTTTAAGGTTTAATTCTTTTATTTATTTTAAAGAAAATGGATCAGGAATGGTTTCTTCTCCTTCTTTTAGAGGAACAAATGCTTCGCAAACAGCAGTTATTTGGAACGGAATAAATATCAACTCTCAATTAAACGGACAAACAGATTTTAATATTGTTTCTGTCAATTCTTATAATAATATTGCGGTTAGAAGCGGAGGTGGAAGTGTGTTATTTGGTAGTGGTGCAATTGGCGGAACAGTAAATTTAAATAACGAAATTACTTTTAAAAAATCTCAAAAAAATAGTCTTGTTTTAAAACATGGTAGTTTTAATACGCAACATGTTAATTATGATTTTGTGAAATCTACAGATAAAATTTATCTTAATATTGGTTTAGGTTACAATGCTTCTGACAACGATTATAAATATTTAAATTCTAGTTTATCAAACGAAAACGGAGCTTATTATAATTATAATTTTGATGTAAATTATGGATATAAAATTAATGCTAAAAATCAATTAAAATTATACAGTAATAATTTTTTAGCTCAAAGAGATTTGTCTAGAACTTTAAATGCACCCTCTAATGATACCTATAAAGACATTAGTCTGAAAAACTTGTTAGAATGGAATCATTTTTTATCATCAAAAGAAATTATTACTTCAAGAGTCTCTTACCTTTTTGATGAATTTAAATATCACGATAACAAAGAAAAATTAGATTATTTTTCTGTAGGAAGCACAAAAAGAAAAATAGTACAAATAGATTATAACAATCGTTTTTCTAGAAAAATTAATGTGAATGGAATCCTAGGTTTTGAGTCTGCAAAAGCAGAAGGAACTAGTTTTTTAACTCATGAAAGGAATATTTTTTCAGCTGTACTTTCTTTAAATCACCAACTAACAAATCGTTTAAGTTATGCTGTACAGTTTAGAAAAGAGTGGCAAAAAGAAATCAATTCTCCTTTCTTGTACTCTATTGGAATTGAGCAGGAAGTCAATGAAAATTATACTTTATCATTTAATACTTCTAAGAATTTTAGAACTCCAACTTTTAATGATTTGTATTGGAATCCCGGTGGAAATCCTGATTTAGAATTAGAAAATTCTTATCAATTTGAATTAGGAAATGCAATTAATTTTAAGAATTTTAATTTTCAATTGAATGGATTTTACATAAAATCGACCAATTTAATTCAGTGGACACCTAATGATTTTGGATTTTGGAGTCCGCAAAATATAAGTGATACTAAAAATGTAGGATTAGAGTTTTCTGCGAATTATAAAACGTCTTTTAAAAATCACTATCTAGAAATTAACGCAAATTATTCTTATGTCAGTGCAAAAGATTTAGAAACAGATACACAGTTGATTTATGTGCCAAAAAATCGTGCAAATTTTCTTGTTGACTATAAATACGTCAATTTTAACGTGTATTATCAACTGTTAATGAATGATGAAGTTTATTTTTTAGTGGATACAATTCCTGCTTACTCCGTTTCTAATTTAGGCTTTAATTTTCAATTTTCAAACATAAAAAACAAACCAAATGTTGGTTTTAAGATCAATAATATTTACAATTCTTATTATCAAAGTGCTTTAAGTAGGCCAATGCCTGGAATCAATTTTCAAATAACAACAATTTTAAATTTTTAAACAATGAATATCATAAAAACAATTTTTTTAGTGGCTTTATCAGGAGTTTTATTCACGTCTTGTAATAATAATAATGATATAGATTTACCCAAAGGAGATTACGCGAACGGCATTTTAATAACCAATGAAGGTGCTTTCTCTGGAGGAACAGGAACTGTAGATTATATTTCTGATGATTACTTAACAGAGGAATCTAGTATTTATAGTAATGTAAACGGAGAAAACATAGGAACAGTTTTACAATCCATAGGTTTTAATGGAGATGATGCGTATTTAATAGCAAATGTTGGTAATAAAATTTCTATGGCTGATAGATATACCATGGAAAAAATTACAGAGATTACAGATGGTTTAAGTAACCCAAGATATATTGCCTTTGCTAACGGAAAAGGTTATGTTACAAATTGGGGAGAGGGTATAGATACCACTGATGATTATATTGCAGTTATCGATTTAGCCTCTAACATTATTTCTACTACAATTTCTGTAGCTGAAGGTCCTGAACAAGTTGTTGCAAATGGTAATACCTTATATGTTTCTCATAAAGGTGGGTGGGGTTCTGGTAATACAGTTTCTGTAATAGATACATCTACAGATACTTTAATATCTACAATTAATGTGGGTAATGTGCCTGATGAAATGATAATTGATAATAGTGGAAATTTATTAGTTTCTTGTGAAGGTAGTAAATGGAGTACTCCAGAGCTTTTAGGTAGTTTAGTTACCGTAAATACAAGTTCAAATACAGTTAGTACAACATTAGATTATGTTGCCGGATTTCATCCTAATAATTTAGTTTTAAGTGATACGACTATTTATTTATCAACATCATCAGATATTTATACAATGAGTGAAAGTGCTACAGAAATACCTACTTCACCAATTATTTCTGCAACTATTAGTGCAATGTCTGTAAATGATGGTGAAATTTATGTAACAGATGTTAAAGATTATGTATCAAACGGAACTTTAACCATTTTTGATAAAGCTACAGGTGATCAATTAAAAGAATTCACTGTTGGTTTAATACCTAGTAAAGTTTATTTTAATTAATTAAATTATAAATTTTCTCAACATTATTATAACTTAGTTTGCAATAGAAAAGCCTTCTCTGTAAAAAAGAGAGCTTTTTTAATTATAATAAATTTTTCACATCATTTTTAATAAATGATATAGCAGTATCTGTTGGTGGTAACGATTTGGAATAAAATATAATAACGTTTTCTCTTAATTCGTTCGCGGAATTAGATGTTTCTGAAAGCTGTTTTAATTTGTTTATAATAGTATTTTTAGTAGCTAAAATAGCCGTCCAAGAATCATCAGAAATATAAATTTGTTGTACTAAATTGTGTTCAAATTCTTGCTCTAAACTTGCAATTAATAATTGTAAATATTCATGTGTGTTATCTGAAAGAGGTTTAACTCTAACTAACATTTTAGAGGGTGTAATACGCTCACAAAACAATAACATCCGTTCATAAGCTTGCAGCTTTATAGGCAGAGATTCTCTCTTTTTCTGTGCTAAAAGTTCTAAACTTTTTTCAGAATTCTGTTGTTTTACAAATCCGTTAAACATATAGTAGGTAACTAAACCTGTTATTGCTGCAGGTAAAATATATCCAATACTTTCTAAAATTTTATATTCCATAACTCACTTTTCTTATTGCAAATGTACTTTTTTAAAGTGAAAAATTTGTGAATAAAAAAAATGATAACCAACTCTTAACAACGCATAGATTTCTTAATTTCACATTTATAAATTCATTTAAAATAAACTTTTGAATACATATTTAGATTCTTTAAACGATGCACAAAAGCGAGCTGTCTTGCAAAAAGATGGACCGATGATAATTATTGCAGGAGCTGGCTCGGGTAAAACACGCGTATTAACATATAGGATTGCCCATTTAATGCAGCAAGGAATAGATGCCTTCAATATTCTATCACTTACATTTACGAACAAAGCTGCAAAAGAAATGAAGGCTAGGATCGCTGGTGTTGTTGGTAATAGTGAATCAAAAAATTTATGGATGGGAACTTTTCATTCCGTTTTTGCAAGAATTTTACGATCAGAAGCAGATAAATTAGGTTTTCCAACCAATTTTACAATTTACGATTCACAAGATTCAGTTCGTCTGATATCTTCAATAATTAAAGAAATGAATTTAGACAAAGATCGCTATAAACCAAAGCAGGTCTTGGGTAGAATTTCTTCTTTTAAAAACAGTTTGATAACTGTAAAGGCTTACAGAAATAACCCTGAATATTTGAAACAAGATACCGAAGCAAGTAGACCAAAAGTAGGGGATATTTATAAAATGTATGTTGAGAGATGTTTTAAATCAGGAGCAATGGATTTTGATGATTTGTTGTTAAGAACTAATGAGTTACTGGCTCGTTTTCCTGAGGTTTTAGCAAAATATCAAGATCGTTTTAGATATATTATGGTTGATGAGTATCAAGATACGAACCATTCACAATATATAATTGTCAGAGCTCTAGCAGATAAATTTGGAAATATTTGTGTGGTTGGTGATGATTCTCAAAGTATTTATAGTTTCAGGGGGGCAAATATTAAAAATATTTTAAACTTTCAGAAAGATTATCCTGACGTAAAAACGTTTAAATTAGAACAAAATTATCGTTCAACAAGTAATATTGTAAATGCAGCAAATTCTGTAATTGAAAAAAATAAAACTAAGTTAGATAAAGAAGTTTGGACTTCTAATGATGCTGGGGAGCCAATAAATGTAATGCGCACAATTTCCGATGGAGAAGAAGGTAGGTTTGTAGCACAATCTATTTGGGAGAATCAAATGAATCATCAATTAACATCTGATGATTTTTGTGTATTGTACAGAACAAATTCGCAATCTAGAGCTATCGAAGATTCCTTGCGTAAAAAAGGGATAGTCTATAAAATTTATGGCGGAATGTCTTTTTATCAAAGAAAAGAAATTAAAGATATTTTGTCTTACTTACGCATTTTGATTAATCCAAATGATGAGGAGGCTTTAAAAAGAATTATAAATTACCCGGCTCGAGGTATTGGAGCAACAACTATTGATAAGTTGACAATCGCTGCAAATCACTATAAAAAATCTATTTTTGAGATATTGAGATATATTGATAAAATTGATTTAAAAATAAATTCTGGAACAAAAAATAAGCTTCAGAATTTTTTGACAATGGTGCAAAGTTTACAAATAGAAGCACAAACGAAAAATGCTTTTGAAATAGCAGAAATAGTTGTTAAAAAGACTCAATTAATTAAAGATTTAGAAAAAGACGGAACTCCAGAAGCGGTGAGTAAAGTCGAAAATGTTCAAGAATTACTTAACGGAATTAAAGATTTTATTACAGATAAGATTGAAGAAGGTGAGGATGCTTCGTTAACTTCGTTTTTAGAGGATGTTGCGTTAGCAACAGATTTTGATACTAAAAAAGATGACGGCAAGCCAAGTGTATCTTTAATGACAATACATCAATCTAAAGGATTAGAATACAGGTATGTTTATATTGTTGGTTTAGAAGAAAACTTATTTCCTTCAGCAATGAGTATGAGCACAAGAAGTGAGCTAGAAGAAGAACGTAGATTATTTTATGTAGCAATAACAAGAGCGGAAAAAGTTGCTTATTTATCATATGCACAAACACGCTACAGATGGGGTAAATTGGTAGATGCAGAGCCAAGTAGATTTTTAGAGGAAATAGATGACAAGTATTTAAATTATATCACCCCTAAATCGACAAACCCAACCATAAATAATTTTCTTGATAAAAGTATTTTTGATGATGTACCAAAAGGAATTCGCTTTCAAAAACCTATTCAACGCAAAAAAGCTGAGCGTGATCTCGTGAAGAAAAAAGAAATTATTATCCCTAAAAATTTAAAGAAAGTATCCCAAGCAACTACAAAGGCGAATTTGTTTGACACCAATATTGCTATTGGTAACATCATTGAACACAATAGATTTGGTATGGGAGAAGTAATTGCTTTAGAGGGAAATGGTCCAAATAAAAAAGCAGAAATTAAATTTGGTACAATCGGAAAAAAGAAATTGTTATTGCAATTTGCAAAATTAAAAGTGATTGGTTAAAAATCAGTCATAAAACTAAAAATAAATTACTACTTTGCAGCCATAAATAGCTACAAAATTATAAACTGTTAGTTCTAGTGTTTTTTCTGATTTTAGATGATGAAAAAAATAGGTATGCAGAACACTTCACAAAAATAAATAAATGACATTCGATTTAGAGTACAATTCGGAAAGACCATTAATGATAATACCGGAATACGGTAGACATATTCAGAAACTAGTAGACCATTGCTTGGCATTAGAAACTAAAGAGGAGCGGGATAAAATGGCAAAAGCTATTGTAGATGTAATGGGTAATTTACAGCCACATTTAAGGGATGTTCCAGATTTTAAACACAAACTTTGGGATCAATTATATATAATGTCAGACTTTAAACTAGATGTAGAATCTCCTTATCCTAAGCCTTCAAAAGAAGAATTACAAGAGAAACCTGAGGGATTGGCTTATCCAAAATCGGCATCAAGATATCGTTATTACGGTAATAATATTCAGACAATGATAGATATTGCTTTGAGTTGGGAAGATGGTGATAAAAAAGAAGCATTGGTATTTACCATTGCAAATCACATGAAAAAGTGTTATTTAAATTGGAATAAAGATACAGTTGATGATGCAGTTATTTTTAAGCATTTGTATGATTTATCTGATAAGAAAATAGATTTTAGAGAAACAGAAGAAGCACTCTCTGATAGTAAAAATCTATTAAGAAAATCACGTACACAAGGTCAAGGTCAAAATACCTCTAAAAGCAACTACAAGAAATCACATCATAATAATCAAAATAAAGGCAGAAAAAGATATTAATCTATGGCATCATTTAAAATTGAAGGCGGACATAAATTAAACGGAACAATTACGCCACAAGGAGCAAAAAACGAGGTTTTACAAATACTTTGTGCAGTTTTGCTGACACCTGAAAGAGTTGTGATAAATAATGTTCCTGATATTATTGATGTAAATAAATTAATTTTTATTCTTGGAGAGTTAGGCGTAAAGGTTGAGAAATTAAATAAAAAGTCATACTCGTTTCAAGCAGATGAAATTAATCTTGATTATTTAGAATCAGAAAATTTTAAAAGAGATGGAAGTTCTTTACGCGGTTCAATTATGATTGTTGGTCCACTTTTAGCTCGGTTTGGAAAAGGATACATTCCGCGTCCTGGTGGCGATAAAATAGGTCGCAGGCGTTTGGATACGCATTTTGAGGGTTTTATTAGATTAGGCGCAAAGTTTAGATATAATGAAGAAGAACATTTTTATGGAGTAGAAGCCCATGAATTATATGGAGTAGATATGTTATTGGATGAGGCCTCTGTAACTGGAACTGCAAATATTTTAATGGCCTCCGTGTTAGCAAAAGGAACTACAAAAATTTACAATGCAGCTTGTGAACCTTACATCCAACAATTAAGTAAAATGTTGAATTCTATGGGGGCAAAAATATCAGGAGTTGGTTCTAACTTATTAATTATTGAGGGAGTAGATTCTCTATTGGGTTGTGAGCATACTGTTTTACCAGATATGATTGAAATTGGCTCTTGGATTGGTGTTGCAGTTATGACACATTCAGAGTTAACAATTAAAAATGTTAGTTGGGAAAACCTTGGACAAATTCCAAATGTGTTTAGAAAATTAGGAATTCAATTAGAGAAGAGAGGAGATGATATTTATATTCCTGTGCAAGAGTCTTACGAAATTCAGAACTACATAGATGGTTCTGTTTTAACAGTTGCAGATGCTCCTTGGCCTGGTTTTACACCTGATTTATTGAGTATTATTTTGGTAATTGCTACACAAGCAAAAGGAACTGTTTTAATACATCAAAAAATGTTTGAAAGTCGTTTGTTTTTTGTTGATAAATTGATAGATATGGGAGCAAAAGTTATTTTATGTGATCCTCACAGAGCTACAGTCATTGGAATGAATTTTGAAAGCTCATTAAAAGCCACCAAAATGACTTCTCCTGACATTAGAGCTGGAATTTCTTTGTTAATAGCAGCATTATCTGCAACAGGTACAAGTATTATTAACAACATAGAACAAATAGATAGGGGTTATGAAAATATTGAAGCTCGTCTAAAATCTATTGGAGCGAAAATTGAAAGAATAGAAAATTAAATTAGGGTTTCAGGTAGAAGATAAACTAAGAAAAAAGTGTTTGAGAAATAAAATAACAAGAATATCAAGGAAGTTAACACGTGTTGCTGCTTCAAATAAGTAAATATATTTGTAATTGAGTCTAGCTAAAACTGAGACATGAAAAAATATTAAAAACAAAAAAATAGTGTCAGATTGACACTATTTTTTTGTTGGCAACGTTTTTGCAAAATAATATATAATATTTAAAGGTAATTAAACAAATGAGTACAAAAGATAAGATTAAGGAAGAGGAATTAATCAATGAACAAGAAACTGTTCAAACAGAAGAAAATCAAGAGGTTAATCCTGAAGTTGTAACAGAGGAACCTACGGCCGAAGAGTTAATTCAAGCAGAAAAAGATAAGTTTTTACGTTTATTTGCTGAGTTCGAAAACTATAAAAAAAGAACATCTAGAGAAAGAATAGAATTATTCAAAACTGCTGGACAAGAACTAATGACATCTTTACTGCCAATTATTGATGATTTTGAGCGTGCGCTGACACATATTGAAGAAGACAAGGAGGCAGAAGAATTAAGAAAAGGTGTTTTATTAATTTATCAAAAGTTATACAATACACTAGAATTAAAGGGATTGTCAAAAATAGAAACTAAATCTGGTGACGTTTTTGATGCTGAGTTCCATGAAGCAATTACACAAATACCTGCTCCATCTGAAGACTTAAAAGGAAAAGTGATAGATTGTGTAGAAACAGGTTATAAGTTAGGAGACAAAATTATTCGTTACCCAAAAGTGGTTATCGGACAGTAAGAAAAAATTATTAATTACGAATTAATAACTTAAGATTTTTAATTCTTCAATAATAAAAATGGCAAAACAAGATTTTTACGAAATATTAGGACTTTCAAAGTCAGCTACTCAGGCAGAGATAAAAAAAGGTTATAGAAAAATGGCCATTAAATATCATCCAGACAAAAATCCAGATGATAGAACGGCTGAAGAGAACTTTAAAAAAGCAGCAGAAGCTTATGAGGTTTTAAGTGACGAAAACAAAAAAGCAAGATACGATCAGTATGGTCACCAGGCATTTGAAGGTCCTCAAGGCGGTGGCGGTTTTGGAGGTTCAGGAATGAATATGGATGACATATTTAGTCAGTTTGGAGATATCTTCGGCGGCGGAGGTGGCTTTGGTGGTTTTGGTGGTGGAGGACGCCAACGTCAAGCAAGAGTTAAAGGAAGCAATATGCGAATTCGTGTAAAGCTTACCTTAGAAGAGATAGCTACAGGAGTGGAGAAAAAAGTAAAAGTTAGACGTAAGGTTAAAGCTGAAGGAGTTACTTATAAAACTTGTCCAACTTGTAATGGTTCTGGTCAGCAAATGCGAGTAACTAATACCATATTGGGAAGAATGCAAACTGCAACTACCTGTAATACGTGTTCTGGAGCAGGAGAAATTATTAGCAGTAAACCAAATGGATCAGATGCACAAGGATTAATTACAAGAGAAGAAACTGTATCTATTAATATACCAGAGGGAGTTACAGAGGGAGTTCAATTAAAAGTAGGAGGTAAAGGTAATGAAGCTCCAGGAGATAGCTCAATTGCGGGAGATTTATTGGTATTAATTGAAGAAATTCCTCATGAAACTTTAAAAAGAGAAGGAACAAATATTCATTATGATTTATATGTTAATTTCTCTGAAGCAGTTTTAGGGACAAATAAGGAGGTTGAAACTGTTACGGGTAAAGTTAAAATTAAAATTGAAGCGGGTACTCAGTCTGGTAAAATTTTGAGATTAAAAGGAAAAGGTTTGCCAAGTATAGAGCGCTATGGAACAGGGGATTTCCTAATCCATATTAATGTTTGGACACCACAAGAATTGGACAAAGAACAAAAACAATTTTTTGATAAAATGTCTGATAATGAGAATTTTAAGCCTAGTCCGAATAAATTAGATAAATCATTTTTCGAGAAAGTAAAGGATATGTTTTCTTAGATAGGATATCTTATTACGAAAAAAGTAATTTTTAATACAAAAACATTTTTTTGTAATA
Organism: Polaribacter sp.; assembly: GCA_029252865.1. Taxonomy (GTDB): domain Bacteria; phylum Bacteroidota; class Bacteroidia; order Flavobacteriales; family Flavobacteriaceae; genus Polaribacter. The sequence continues at coordinate 4,661 of JAQXAP010000073.1, read as the reverse complement.
TAATTTAATATATATTTGCAGTGTTATTGAGAAATCGATAACACTTTTTCTTTTTCATAGCAATTTTTCCCACTCATTTATGAGTGGGTTTTTTTTACTATTTAAGAACGAATATAAAATAATTTAGGAAATTGCAGACTTATCTTATCGACTTGTTTTGACAAGTAGGAAAGTCCGGACACCAGAGAGTAATCATAGCGGATAACATCCGTCCAACGTGAGTTGAGGACCAGTGCAACAGAAAGAATGTACAGTTCGGCTGTAGTGAAACCAGGTAAACTCTATGAGGTGCAATGCCATGTAAATTAGAGCTAGAGGGCTTCTCGTCCAATTCTAAAGGGTAGGCAGTTAGATTCTAAGAGTAATTTTAGAACTAGATAAATGATAAGAGCCTTTTTAAGGAACAGGATTCGGCTTATTAGTCTGCATTTTCTTTATTTTTATTAAATATCCATTTATCCGTTAAAATATTTCTTTTTTTTGGCTTGTATACAGTCTGATTGATAATAACTTTTTCTTATTAATTAATTATAGCTATCTATGATTTATCTTTTAATTTTCATATAAAAAATGTAAGTTTGTCACACTAAATTAACAAAAACTTATACAGTCAAACTTTTGGTGTTATATAATCAATGGGCAAACTGTTACAAAAGATTTCTTTCATGAGCATTTATATAGATTACCTAAAGCAGATAGAAGAGCGAAAAGAGTATGGACTTCATCCACAACCAATCGATAGTGCTGATTTACTTGGCAAAATTATTGATCAAATAAAAGATTCAGATAGCAAATATAGAGACGATTCTCTTCAATTTTTTATATATAATGTTTTACCGGGAACGACAAGTGCTGCAGGTTTAAAAGCTAAGTTTTTAAAAGAAATCATCACAGGGGAATCAGTATTAAAAGAAATTACTCCAGCTTTTGCGTTTGAACAATTATCGCATATGAAAGGAGGGCCTTCAATTGAAGTCCTACTTGATTTAGCTTTAGGGAAAGACGTTGCTATTGCGAGAGATGCCGCAAAAGTGTTAAAAACACAAGTGTTTTTGTATGAAGCAGATATGGAACTTCTTGAAACTGCCTTTAAATCAGGAAATCAAATAGCTAAAGAATTATTAGAGAGTTATGCACAAGCTGAATTTTTTACGAAACTCCCAGAGGTTGAAGAAAAAATAGAAGTTGTAACTTATATTGCTGGCGTTGGGGATATCTCAACAGATTTATTATCTCCAGGAGCAGATGCACATTCTAGATCAGATCGTGAATTACACGGGCAATGTATGTTTGAGCATAATAAAGATATGCAAAATGAATTATCAGCTTTAAAAGCGCAACATCCTGATAAGCGAGTAATGTTAATTGCTGAGAAAGGAACAATGGGAGTTGGTTCTTCTAGAATGTCTGGTGTAAATAATGTAGCATTATGGACAGGTGTCCCTTTTAGCCCATATGTTCCATTTATTAATTTTGCTCCTGTTATTGCTGGTACGAATGGTATTGCGCCCATTTTCCTGACAACTGTTGGGGTGACTGGTGGTATTGGTATCGATTTAAAAAATTGGGTAAAGCAAAAAGATGCTGAAGGAAATACAGTTTTAGATAAAGATGGTGAACCGGTATTAAAGCAAACCTACTCTGTAGAAACAGGTACTGTATTGACAATTAACACTAAAACAAAAAAATTATACAAAGGAGACAAAGAATTAAAAGATATTTCTGCTGCATTAACACCACCAAAAATGGAATTTATCAGAGCAGGAGGTTCTTATGCCGTAGTTTTTGGAAAAAAATTACAAACAATAGCGTGTAAAATTTTAGGAATGGATATTCCAAAAGTATACGCTGCTTCAAAAGAGGTTTCTGTCGATGGTCAGGGGTTAACGGCAGTTGAAAAAATATTCAATAAAAATGCTGTCGGAAACACACCAGGTAAAACACTACATGCGGGTTCTAATGTAAGAGTAGAAGTAAATATTGTAGGTTCTCAGGATACTACAGGTTTAATGACTTCTCAAGAGTTAGAGATGATGGCAGCTACCATCATATCTCCTATTGTAGATGCAGGTTACCAATCAGGTTGCCATACTGCTTCTGTTTGGGATGATAAATCTAAAGCTAACATTCCAAGGTTAATGAAGTTTATGAATGACTTTGGTTTAATTACGGCACGTGATCCTAAAGGAAATTACCATGCAATGACCGATGTAATTCATAAAGTATTAAATGATATTACAGTGGGGGATTGGGATATTATTATTGGTGGAGATTCACATACCCGAATGTCAAAAGGTGTTGCTTTTGGAGCAGATTCAGGAACAGTGGCTTTAGCATTGGCTACGGGTGAAGCTACTATGCCAATTCCGGAATCAGTAAAAGTTACCTTTAAGGGAGAGATGAAAGGTTTTATGGATTTTCGTGATGTAGTTCACGCAACTCAAGAGCAAATGTTAAATAAATTTGGAGGAGATAACGTCTTTCAGGGTAGAATTATAGAGGTTCATATTGGAACACTTACAGCGGACCAAGCGTTTACATTTACAGACTGGACTGCAGAGATGAAAGCAAAAGCATCTATCTGTATTTCAGAGGAAGGAACTTTAATTGAATCTTTAGAAATTGCGAGAGATCGTATCCAAATCATGATCGATAAGGGAATGGATAATGAAAAGCAAATGTTAAAAGGTCTAGTAGATAAGGCAAATACTCGAATTATTGAGTTGAAAACAGGCATTAAGCCAGCTTTAAAACCAGATGCAGATGCAAACTATTTTGCAGAAGTAGTGGTTGATTTAGATAAAATAGCTGAACCAATGATTGCCGATCCTGATGTAAATAATGATGACGTATCTAAGCGTTATACTCATGATAACATTAGACCTTTATCTTACTATGGTGGTAATAAAAAAGTAGATTTAGGATTTATTGGATCATGTATGATTCATAAAGGAGATATGCAGATTTTAGCTCAAATGTTAAAAAATATTGAGGCGCAACATGGTAAGGTTGAGTTTAAGGCTCCTTTAGTAGTTGCTCCCCCAACATATAATATTGTTGATGAGTTAAAAGAAGAAGGTGATTGGGAAATTTTAGTAAAATATTCAGGATTTGAATTCGATGATAATGCGCCAAAAGGTTTAGCAAGAACTAAATACGAAAACATGTTATATTTAGAGCGACCAGGATGTAACCTTTGTATGGGGAATCAAGAAAAGGCAGAGCCAGGAGATACGGTAATGGCGACTTCTACACGTTTATTTCAGGGTAGAGTTGTAAAAGATACAGGTGATAAAAAAGGAGAATCCTTATTATCATCGACTCCTGTAGTAGTTTTATCAACTATTTTAGGAAGGACTCCTACTATGGCAGAATATGAGGCTGCTGTTGATGGTATTGTATTAACGAAGTTCAAACCATCAACTAAAAAATTAGTAAGTTAATTTTTAAAAATATTTAAATTTAAAAGCCTGAGTATTATTTATACTCAGGTTTTTTATATTCATAAATCTTATATTCTTTATTCTAAGGCTAATAGATTGCTATTTTCAATATTTTGCCTAAATTTAATTTAAAAATTAAATGCTTAAAATTGAAGTGTAATTTATAACATAATGATATGAGTACAGCAAAATTTAATCAATTTTTGAATCAACTTTCAGAATATCCTTTAAGAGTAATTGACTCCAAATTTTCTTATGATAGGTATGCTCCTTTAGTTATCTCAGATAAAAATATAGACTTATCAAATTTTGACATTTATTCTTCTTTAGAATGGGAAAAATATATCAACTTATTTTTAGAAGATAAAAATGCTAAAATTGCTTTTGGTGGTTATTTAGAAAAAAGGAATATTTACGATAGAAGTAAATATTTTAAATGTTTGGCAGAGAATAAGAGAAGAAATATTCACTTAGGAATCGATTTTTGGTGTAAAGAAGGAACAAAAGTATTGGCTGTTTTAGATGGAGAAATTCATAGCTTTAAAAACAATAATCACTATGGTGATTATGGACCAACAATTATTTTAAAGCATAAAATAAAAGAAGAGGTTTTTTATACTTTATATGGGCATTTATCCTTATTATCAATAGAAAACTTAAAGGTTGGTGATTTCATTTTAAAAGGGAGCGTAATTGGTTATTTGGGTAATTCTTTAATAAATGGAGATTATGCACCACATTTACATTTTCAAATAATTAAAGATTTAGAAAATAATTATGGAGATTACCCTGGAGTTTCATCCGAAGAAAATATAGAATTCTATAGTAGAAATTGTCCTAACCCAAATTTATTATTAAAATTACCAATTTAAGTGATAAGTTTTTTATTAATATTTTATCGAGTTATTTTCTGCAGTATTTCAAGAAAAATTAACGATAAACTAATGTCAACAGCAGAAATACTGGTTTTTAATAACAGTGTTTAGAATTAAATAAAAAAGCTGATTAGCCGTTAACTTCATCAATAGATTTTAAAATAATTTTACAACCCTCTATAATTTCTTCATTGGAAATTGTGAGTGGAGGAGTAATCCTCATCGCTCTTCCCTCAAATAATAAGAAAAACAGAATTAATCCGTTTTCTAAACATTTATGAATCACTTTGGCAGCCAATTCAGGTGTTTCTAAAAGAGCTGTTAACATTAAGCCTTTTCCTCT
>JAQXAP010000154.1 GCA_029252865.1 Polaribacter sp. | reverse complement strand
GAAAAAATATTAGCTGCTAAAAGAGCAAATATTAAAGAGATTATTTTGTGTAAAGAAAATGAAAAAGACATTTTGGAAATAAAAGAAAGTTACCTAAAAGGTATGACTTTTCATTACGTTACAGACATGAAAGAGGTAATAAATTTAGCACTTACAAAACAAAAAGCAAATAATGCTAAGAAATTAGTATAAGTATATAATGCCTTTAGTAATTTTAAAAAAAACTAGAGGCATTTTTTTATTTACTTAAAATTAAATGTCCAAGATATATAAACTGTTCAACAACTGACATAACTCAAGACATTAACATTTAGAATTTGCAGAAACACTGCTTTTATCTTCGAAAAACATAGTTTATATCTGAAAATGAATAGTTAATTCTTAGATTATTTAATAATATTTTTCTAATAAAAGGAAAAATAATGGACTTCATTCTCTTATACTTTTTGACAAAAAAAATAACAAACTCCGTTTTCCGAAACTAATTTATCTGCAGATATTGTTTATTCATTTCTAAGCAAAATTTAGTGAATTTTGTGTAAATTTGACTGTTTAGTGATTTCGAAATCATTCGTTATAGGCTAATTTCAATTACTCTTATTTTCGCAAAAACAAAAAATTATTTGCTACACTTTATAGACGTCATATTACCAATTCCTATTCAGCGAACATTTACATATTCTGTAACTGAAAACGAAGCTAATTTTCTTCAAAAAGGAATGCGTGTAGCTGTTTCTTTTGGGAAATCAAAAATATATTCTGCACTGGTTTTAAAAATTCATCAAACAAAACCAACATTATATGAAGCTAAAGAAATTTATCAAATTTTAGATGAGAACCCTCTAGTAAATGAGAGACAACTGCAACATTGGCAATGGATCTCTGATTATTACATCTGTTCTTTAGGTGACGTCTACAGAGCTGCTCTGCCTTCTGCTTTTCTACTAGAAAGTGAAACAATAATCAATAAAAATGAAACATTTACTGATGACGCTATTTTAGCAGACGATGAGTTTCTAATTTTTGAAGCCTTACAACATCAATCTCAATTAACAATACACCAAGTTGCTGATATTCTTGGAAAGAAAAAAGTAATGCCAATTGTAAACGAATTGATGAAAAAATCAGTAGTTACTATTAAAGAAGAAATTTACGAACAATACAAACCTAAATTGGTAAAATATGTGCGTTTACATTCTAATTACTCAGCTGATGATTCATTAGCTCAATTACTAGAAGATTTATCTAGAGCTAAAAAACAACGAGAAGCAGTTTTGAGCTTTTTTCAGTTATCAACTTCTAAAAAACCAATAAAATCTAAAGAATTAGAAGAAAAAGCTGCTGTTTCATCAACCATTTTAAAATCATTAGTAGCTAAAAATATCTTTGAATTTTATCATATTCAAACAGATAGAATTCAATATAAAGGAGATACAAATGATTTAAAAGTATTAAATGAATTTCAAGAAAAAGCACTATTAAAAATTAAAGAAACATTTAAAGAAAAAGATGTTACACTTTTACACGGAATTACAAGCTCTGGAAAAACAGAAGTTTATACAAAGTTAATTCAAGAAGTTTTAGATGAAGGAAAACAAGTATTATTCTTGCTACCAGAAATAGCATTAACAACTCAAATTATTAACCGTTTACAATTTTATTTTGGTGAACAAATTTCTGTTTTTCACTCAAAATATTCGATGAATGAACGTGTAGAAGTTTGGAATAATGTCTTAGAAAATAAACCTAAAGCAAAAATCATTTTAGGAGCTCGCTCTTCGATATTTCTTCCATTTTCTAACCTAGGGTTAATTGTTGTTGATGAGGAACATGAAACATCCTATAAACAGTTTGATCCCGCACCAAGGTATAATGCTCGTGATTCTGCCATTGTTTTGGCAAAAATTCATAACTGTAAAATTTTATTAGGTTCAGCAACTCCATCTTTAGAAACTTATTTTAATTCCCAACAGAACAAGTATGGTTTTGTGGAGCTAAATAGACGTCATGGAAATTTACAATTGCCAAAAATTGAATTGATAGACGTAAAAGAAAAGCACCGAAAAAAGGAAATGAAAGGTCATTTTTCGGATAGATTAATAAAGTTAATTCAAGAAGCTTTAGATAAAAAAGAGCAAATAATCTTATTTCAAAATAGACGAGGATTTTCTCCTGTCGTTGAATGCAAAACTTGTGGAGTTTCACCTCAATGTCCAAATTGTGATGTAAGTTTAACATTCCATAAATTTAGAAACGAATTACGATGTCATTATTGCAATTATCAAAGAGCAATGCCGAATAGTTGTGGGGCTTGTGGAAGTAATACTTTAGAAAATAAAGGGGTTGGAACAGAACAAATTGAATTAGAATTAAAAGAAATTTTTCCTGATTTTAAAATAGGAAGAATGGATTTAGATACCACTCGTGGTAAGTATGGTTATCAAAAAATAATTAGTGCTTTTGAAGCAAAAGAAATTGATATTTTAGTGGGAACACAAATGTTATCGAAAGGGTTAGATTTTGAAAATGTCTCTTTAGTGGGTATTGTAAGTGCAGATTCTATGCTGAATTTCCCTGATTTTAGGGCACATGAACGGGCATATGACATGATGGTACAAGTTTCTGGTAGGGCTGGTAGAAGTAAAAAACAAGGAAATGTTGCGATACAGACATTTAATCCTCATCATCAAATATTACAACAAGTTTCTACAACAAATTACATAGAAATGTATAAAGAGCAGCTCCAAGAACGATGGCAATATAAATACCCACCTTATTATCGATTGATCAAAATAACACTAAAACACAAAGATTACAGTAAAGTTGATAATGGTGTAAATTGGCTATTTAAAGCTTTGTACAGTTCTTTTGGGGAACATGTTTTGGGACCAACTGCTCCTGCTGTTTCTCGAATTAGAAATCAATATATTAAGAATATTGTTATTAAAGTTCCACCCAATAAAAGTTTGGTGAATACAAAAAAGCAACTTCAAAAGATAAAAGATACTTTTGAAGCTGTTAAAGATTTTAGACCTATTCGATTTATAACTGATATAGATCCGTATTAAGTTATTTTGAAGTTTTAAAGACTAATATTAATGCACACCGCTAAATTAAATTCTTTTTAATACTTTCTGTATTTTTTTGTTTCTTCAAAAATATGTTCTAAAATTTTTTGTTCTTTCTCGTCAAAAATAATTTCCTTACGTTTCATTACAATTTCAGCAACTTCAAAAACTTTATTGGTTTTATATTCTGTAAACCCAGATGCTCCTCCCCAACTAAAAGAAGGCACGAAGTTCCTGAAAAATCCACTTCCAAAAAGATTAGTACTTACTCCAATTACTGTTCCTGTATTAAACATACTATTAATTCCGCACTTAGAATGATCTCCCATCATTAAACCACAGAATTGCAACCCTGTTTTTGCAAAACGACCAGTATCATAATTCCATAGCTTTACTTCTGCATAATTATTTTTTAGATTAGAATTGTTTGTGTCCGCTCCTAAATTACACCATTCCCCGATAACAGAATTGCCTAAATATCCATCGTGCCCTTTGCTTGAATATGCAAATAAAACAGAATTATTAACCTCACCTCCCACTTTACAAAAAGGACCTAATGTTGTTGCTCCGTATATTTTAGCCCCCATTTTTAGCACTGCTTTTTCACACATGGCAAATGGACCTTGCACAGCACTACCTTCTAATACAACAGCATCTTTACCAATATAAATAGGGCCTTTAGATGCATTTAAGATTGCAAAATTAATCTCTACACCTTCTTCAATAAAAATATTTTCTTTGTTAATATATCTTGTTCCCTCTGGTATCGGTTGAGATGTTCTACCTTCCGTAATTAAATCGAAATCTTGTTTAAGAGCTTCTGCATTTACAGAAAAAATATCCCAAGTATTCTTTATTTGCAAAATATTTTCTTCAAACTCTATTTGTTTGTAATCATCAAAATTAATCTCCTCTTGAGAATCTGATGTGTAGAATGCAATGACATCTTCTCCTTTAAAAATAGCTTCATTTTTTGATAGTTCTTTTATTTTTTTAACCAAGTGTTTTGTGGGTAAAAAAGAAGAATTTATCAAAATATTCTTTTCCAATTCTACCATTGGATATTTTTCTTCCAAATATTCTTCGGTAATAGTTGTTGTAGTTAAACCTAAATAGTTTTCCCACTTTTCTCGGATAGTTAAAATACCTATTCGGATATCAGCAACAGGTTTTGTGTATGTAAATGGCAATAGAGCGTTTCTAACATCTCCATCAAATAAAATATAGTTCATTATTTTGTATTTATAATAACACAAATTTACTTTAAATAGTGCATATAAAAAACCGACTGTAGAAATACAATCGGTTGTAAAATAATTGAATAAAAAATATTATTGCTTGATAAATTTTTCACTTCCAACTTTATTATCAGACAAAACTTTTATAACGTAAACTCCTTTTGCTAAATTATTTACACTAATCTTATTCCTAATTTTTGTTATTTTTTGGGTTAACGCTAACCTACCGATATTATCATAAAATTCTACCTCTGCTATTTCAGAACCTGAAGGTAATTGAATGGTTAATCTCTCTAATGCAGGATTTGGATACATGTTAAAATTTAAACGTTTTGCCTCTGAGAAACCTAGAACATTAAATGTTGATGATGCAGTTGTTACTACTTGATCACCTCCTGTACCACCACCATTTCCTGCTAATCCTGCGACATAAAATTTTATTTCACCAACATCTGTAGTTGGAGATTTCCACTGAAAGTTCCATACTTTTTGACTATTACCAGTAGCTGTATGAGTTACGTGTGTACCACCATTTTTTAATTGATTACTTGAACCATCCGCTATAAAAGTTCCTATTTTGGAACCATCACTAACTTTTTCTGCAGTAATTTGAAAGCCATGTCTCGAGTTTGAAGTACTACCTATTTCAACTTTTACATCGTAAGTTATTCCGAGTGCATATCCACCATCAGGAACCCCAGTCTGCACAGATACTGAAGTATTAAAATTTCCTCCTGAATGACATACTGAACATGTCTTTCCTCCATCACCAGGAGAACCTGAATAAGATCCATCTCTTCCTCCAGAGAAAGACATTAATAAAATTGCAGAAAGCGGAATCATTAATAATAAAATTTTAAAAAAGTAATGTTTTTTCATTTTAATAGATGTTAATTTTTGATAATTAATTCTTAATTTTTCACGTAAAATAAACTACAATCTACAATAATTAACTTAAAATATAAAAAAATCATAATAGAACAATGATTTTCATTTGAAACCATTAAAACTATAATTTAGCTTTTTATCTATTTTATTATTTAAAGTGAAATTGAATTAATAAAAACTATTAGAAAAGGAATTATTAATTAAACCTATTCATAATAGAGAGTCCAACGTGCTTTAAGATTTGAGATTTTTAATAAAAAACCAAGCATTTTACCTGGTTTTTTTTATTAAAAATTTATTTATCAACAATATTTTTTCTGTTCACATCTATCTTATAAAAAAATATCTTAAATCTGTTATGATTAAAACAAATGAAATTAATTAGGTTAAATATTTATTTTAAACGATAATTAAATTATTCATTGAATAAATTACCTCCTGCTGTAGTTAGGCGATTCTTTCGTAATTACAACGTCATGCGGATGACTTTCATTAATCCCACTAGCTGTTATTCTAATAAATTTTCCAGTCTCCTTTAACGTTTCAACATCTTTTGCTCCACAATAACCCATACCCGCACGCAAACCACCAATAAATTGGTGAATGCTCTCAAATAATTCACCTTTGTAAGGTACACGACCTACAATTCCTTCTGGAACTAATTTTTTAAGATCATCTTCTACATCCTGAAAATATCTGTCTTTAGATCCATGTTTCATAGCTTCAACAGATCCCATTCCTCTGTATGACTTAAATTTTCTTCCTTCATAAATAATAGTTTCCCCTGGTGACTCTTTTGTTCCTGCCAATAAAGAACCAAGCATAACACAATCTGCGCCGGCGGCAATTGCTTTAGGAATATCTCCTGTATAACGAATTCCTCCATCTGCAATAACAGGAACTCCACTACCTTTTATGGCCGCCGCAACTTCTAAAACTGCAGAAAATTGTGGAAATCCTACTCCAGCAATAATTCTTGTTGTACAAATAGAACCAGGTCCAATCCCAACTTTTACAGCGTCTGCACCTGCTTCAACTAAATATCTAGCAGCCTCAGCTGTTGCTATATTACCTACAACAATTTCTAATTCTGGAAATTTAGATTTTACGGCTTTTAAAACAGCTACAACACCCTTGGTATGTCCATGAGCTGTATCAATAATAACAGCATCTACACCGGATTTCACTAACGCCTCTGCCCTTTCTACTCCATCAGCTGTAACACCTATGGCGGCTGCTACCCTTAACCTTCCATAAGAATCTTTATTTGCAATTGGTTTTTGAGTAACCTTGGTAATATCTCTAAAAGTGATTAATCCCTTTAATTTATAATCTTCATCAACTATTAAAAGTTTTTCAATTTTATAATTTTGAAGAATTTTTTCAGCATCATTTAAAGATGTTCCAACATCCGCCGTAACGAGATTTTTGCAAGTCATTACCTCTATAATTGGTCTTTGAGCATTATGCTCAAAACGTAAGTCTCTATTAGTGACAATCCCTTTTAACGTTCCATCTTCATCAATAATAGGAATACCACCAATACTATGTTCCTTCATACTAGCTTTCGCATCCATAACAACTGCCGAAAGTGGCAAAGTAACCGGATCTAAAATCATTCCACTCTCAGCACGCTTTACTTTTCTTACTTCTTTAGCTTGTTGTTCAATGGTCATATTTTTATGAAGAACACCAATTCCCCCCTCTCTGGCAATAGCAATTGCCAAGGCAGATTCTGTAACCGTATCCATTGCAGCTGAAGCAATAGGTACGTTAATCGTAATGTTTTTAGTAAATTTTGTTTGAATGCTAACTTCTCTTGGAAGAACTTCGGAAAAGGCTGGAACCAATAGAACGTCATCATATGTTAGACCTTCTCCTAAAATTTTGTCGTTGTGTGCTGTCATGTTACAATTAAAGTATAATTGCGGGCAAATTTACAAATAATAAATCAATTTTACATTTAATCTTATATCTGTACTTTTAAAATTGTTGTTGACTAACATAAACTGCACGTATAAAGTACTTAAAAAAGCTTGATTAAGAATATTATATTAATTTATTCTAAATAAATATTGTGTAATAGATTTTGATTTCTATCTTTGCAAAAAAAACCAATATTATTTATAATAAATCTAAATAAAACGAAAGTAAATTTATCAAAATTAGTTTATGCATTAGCATTTACAGTATTATTCTCATGTTCGAATAACGAAAATGAGGAAGTTATAGGGGCTGAAAAGGCAAAAGTTTCTGACTTTATAGAAAATTATGCCAACATTGTATCGGCAAATTATACAGACACATAGAACACAGCTGTTGAAATGCAATCTAAAATTAACGCTTTTTTAACTGAACCATCGACAGCTAAATTACAAGAAGCACAAAACTCTTGGTTACACGCTAGAGATTTCTACGGACAAACTGAAGCTTAAAGAGAAGCTGATGGACCGATAGAAAATGAAAATCTACTAGGCACAGAGGGTCAAATTAATGCTTGGCCTTTAGATGAAGCCTATATAGATTATGTATTTGATCCATCTCAAGGCGGTTATGTAAATAATGGATTAATTGCTGATGGCAGTTTTCTAATAACAAAAGAAAATATTGCCGCTAAAAACGAAGAAGGAAAAGATGATAATATTTCTACAGGTTGGCATGCAATTGAATTTTTATTATGGGGACAAGATTTAAATTATAATAACACTACTCATACATCAGATAATTATTCTGTATCTGGCCAAAGAACTTATACTGATTACACCACTGCAGATCACTCTCGAAGAAGAGGTGAATACCTTCGTGTTGTTACAGATTTATTGATAGCTGACTTAAAAGATTTAAATGATACTTGGTTAGAAGGTGGTTCATATAGAGCAACTTTTGAAGCGTTAGATGAGACAACTGCATTAACAAATATCCTAAACGGTGTTGGTTTTATTTCTAATGGAGAGGTTGCTTTAGAAAGATTAGATCCTGCAATTGATGAAGGTCAAGAAAATGAACATTCTTGCTTCTCTGATAATACAACGCAAGATATGTGGGCAAATACCTATGGACTTCATAATATTATTGTAGGAAGTTACAATGCAGAAAACGGTGCTACTGTCTCTGGTGTTTCTTTAATAGATATTGTTAAGGAGGTAAATGAAAGTACAGCAATAGCTTTAGAAAATGCTACAAAAGAGACCATTAATAAATTAGAAGTCTTAACAGGATTAGATAAAAATTTTGATGAAATTATTAGTGAAGAAACATTAGGTTCTGGAGGACCTGCAGGTTTACTATCGTCCGCTTTAAAAGCTCAAGGAACTCAAGTTTCTGAAGCAGCAAAAGCTTTAGGAGTGAGTATTACAATCAACTAATTTTTTTGTGAACATATTAAAAAGTTCTAAAACTGGATCACAAAATATTGTGCTCCAGTTTTTATGGTTAATTTCCATTTAATATTTCTTTAATGATTAAAAATACATTCCTTTTTTTATCAATTATATTGTGGTCATGTAATTCTAATAAAATTACAGAAGAAGAATATATAGATATTAGTTATGAGACTGATGAAGAAAACCTAGTCTCTCATTTATCGATAAAAGCGTTTACTGCTGATAAAGCTTTTGGCCGAGGTATTCCTGAATTATCTGATTTAGAACTTTCTTTTTTTGGAGTTGGAAATGCCATGTTCGACCAAAGTTGGGTTTCATCACCGGCAACTACAACATCTAGAGATGGCCTTGGACCTTTGTTTAACGCACGAGCTTGCAGTGCTTGTCATTTGAGAGATGGTAGAGGAAAACCCATTTTAACAAATGGTGCAGGTTCAGAAGGTTTTTTACTAAGATTAAGTTCCGGAAATGATATAGTTTCTGGCCCTAAAGGATTTCCAAATTATGGGGGACAATTACAAGATGATTCTAATTTAGGTATAAAAAACGAAGGAGAAATAAATGTAAGGTTCGAGACGATTAAGGGGCAATATCCAGATGGCACTAATTATGAATTAAGAAAACCAACGTATAATATTAAAGGAAATTATGGAGACCTCTCAACAGCGCTAGTTTCTCCCAGGATAGGGCAACAGCTGATAGGTTTGGGATTCATTGATGCTTTAAGTGAATCTAGTATTTTAGAAAATGAAGACGAAAATGATATTGATCAAGATGGAATCTCAGGTAAAGCAAATTATGTTTGGAGTGTCAAAAAAAATAGATCAACCATAGGTAAATTCGGTTGGAAAGCGAATGAACCAAGTTTAGAACAGCAAATTTCTGCTGCTTTTAATGGAGATATGGGGCTAACCAGCTCTACGTTCCCAAAAGAGAATTGTCCAAAAGGTATTGATTTTTCCTCACTTCCGAATGGTAATAATGACGGAGAATCAGTAGAAGTTACAGATACGCAAATGAGTAGAATAATGACTTATATGGGAGCAATTTCTGTACCTGTCCGCAGAGACTATATGAATTATAATGTTTTAAAAGGTAAAGAATTGTTTAATGAAATGGATTGTATTAAATGTCATGTCAATAATTTTACAACGAGTGAATTTGAATTGTTACCACAAATAGAAAATGTTGTAATACGTCCATATTCAGATTTCTTATTGCATGACATGGGAGATGATTTAGCAGACAATCGACCAGAATTTTTAGCAAACGGTAATGAATGGAGAACACAGCCACTTTGGGGATTAGGAATGATAGAATTCGTAAACGACCATACCTTTTTATTACATGATGGTAGAGCACGAAATATAGAAGAAGCTATTTTATGGCACGGTGGTGAAGCTGAAGCATCAAAGAATAAATTTATGAATGCAAGTACCGACCAAAGAGAACAAGTACTTAGTTTTTTAAACTCCTTATAACATGAAAAATAAAATTTTATTAATTTTAGTAACACTACTAATTATTTTAGCTTGTAAAAATGATGAAGACAATAATGTGTCTACTAGCGATACATTTCATCAAGATTATTATAATATTAATATTTCTCCGGCAATTGTCAATTTTAAATCTGAAATAGAGAAACAAATTGTTTTAAGTGAAAGGCTTAAAAATGATACCTCAATTGAAAACTTAAATAAATTACAGGAACAATGGTTAATTTCTGCGAAAGCATTTTCTAAAACTAAAGCATATAATGTTTTAGCAATTAAAGCGCTTTACTACTATATTATTTTATATAATTTTCCAATTAAAACAGAGTCTATAGAAAATAATATCGCTGAAAAAACCAATTATAACTCAGATTATTTTAGAAATAATAGTACTGTTTCAAAAGGTTTAGGAACTTTAGAGTACTTACTATATAACAATCAAAATACTAACACAGCATTATCTTTATTGAAGGAAGATTCTTATCGGATCGATTATTTATTAGGTGTTACAGAAGATGTTTTAAAACAAACAAACCTTCTAATCAATTTCTGGGAATCTGAATACAAAGAAACTTTTAAAAAAGCCACAAGTATTTCTTGCTCAGAAAATGCTCGATGCTTAGCTTTTAACCAATTAATTAATATACTAGATATTATAAGAGTAACTAAAATTGGTAAACCAGCAGGATTAGAGGGGTCTGATAGTTCAGCAATAGAATCTTTGGAAGCATATAGAAGCGAAAGTTCTCTAGAATTAATAAAAAGTTCTATTGAAGAGGTTCAAAATGCTTATACAAATAGTAATGTAAATTTCTCTAAAATTGTTGATGAGATTGCAGACTCTTCAGATGCCTCTAATGCAATAAATAATAGCTTTAAGAATGTTTTTGAGTATATAAATGCAATTGATACAAGCTTATATATTGCTATTCAAGAAAATAATCCAAATGTGGAATTATTGTATGAATCTCTATTTGATTTGGTTAAATATTTTTCTGTGGATGCTGCAAGTATTTTGTCAGTAACAGTGTTTCCAACAGATAATGATGGCGATTAATCAAAATGTTATATTTTCAAATAATAGGGATACATATTTACAATTAGGTTTTTTATAAACTTCTTTTGTTTTTCCTTTTTGTAAAACATTTCCTTTTTGAAGCACAAGAATTTCATCAGAAATTAAGAGGGCATCTTTTATATCATGGGTTACAAAAATAACAGTACTTTTTGTTTCCTTTAAAATTTTTAAAAGATCTTCTCTTAATTTATTTCTTAAAATAATATCTAAATTACTAAAGGGTTCATCTAAAATAAGTAATTCTGGTTTCGGCGCTAATGCTCTCGCTAAAGCGACTCTTTGTTGCTGTCCCCCAGACAACTCATGTGGATATCTTTTTCCTAAACCCTTTAGGCCAACTATATGTAAAACTTCTTCGACTCTTTCTTTTTTACTCGACAACTTACTAATGCCATAAGCAATATTATCAAATACCGTAAAATGAGGAAACAAAGCATAATCTTGAAAAACCATACCAACTTTTCTATCTTGAGGCTCTGTAAATATTGAATTAGAAGAAACAATTTTATTATTTATAATAATTTCTCCTTTGTCTAATGTCTCTAATCCTGCAACTAAACGAATTAATGTAGTTTTACCACTACCACTCTCTCCTACTATAGCTAAAATATTTCCTTTTTCTAAATTGAAAGAAATATCACTTAAGGCAATGACATTTCCTTTATTAAATTTTTTATGTAGTTTTTGTAACTCTAACAACATATTCTCCTAATTTTTAGAAATTACCTTATTCAAAAATAATATGGGTAATATACCTGTAAATATTATAAAAAGTGATGGCAAAGCAGCTTCTGCAATCATTTCGTCACTTGCATACTCATAAGCTTTAACGGCCAAAGTATTGATATTATATGGTTTTAAAATCAATGTTAACGGTAATTCTTTCATTACATCAACAAAAACCAAAATTAATGCACTTAAAATTGCAGGCTGTAATAATGGAAATTCTATTTTTTTAAATGTGTATAAATTTCCTTTACCCATAAGACTAGATGTTTCTGCTAAAGATTTTCCTAATTTTAATGAACTTGCTTCTATTGGTGAATATGCAACAGCTAAATACCTAATCATATAAGCGTAAACAAGGACTAGAACTGTACCATTGATAACAAAACCAATTTTTGTATCTAGAAAATTATTAAAAAAAAGAATAATATTTTTATCAATAAACAATGTAGGAATTAATACTCCTAAAGCAATAACTGCACCTGGTATTGCATATCCTAAAATTCCTATTTTTGCTATATATTTTATATATTTCAGTCGATTCCATTTAGAAAGGTAAATTAAAAACAAAGCAAATAAAACTGTAATTATAGCTGAAAATATAGAAATACCTAAACTCTGAAATGCGATGTGTAAAAAATCTAATGTTAGTACTTCTTTAAAAGTTAAAAAAGCCCAAAAAATCAATTGAAATAAAGGTAACGCGAAACCTAATAGCACAGGTATAAGCACAAATATGAATAACATTATCTGCTTGATTTTAGAAATTTGTATTCTTTCTATTTGCTGATGATTCTTAACTGCATTAAAATAGCCTATTCTAAGACGTTGCCTTTTTTCAAGTAATATTATTATAAATATAATTAAAACTAATAATGCCGCTAAATAAATAGCAGTTTCTAGTTCCTCTAGAGAAAACCAAGCTCTAAAAATTCCAGTTGTAAAGGTATTAATACCAAAATACTTTGCTGCCCCATAATCATTTAACACTTCCATTAAAACTAAAATTAAACCACCTATAAATGCGGGACGTGCTAGCGGTAAAATTAACTTTAAAAAGGTTTTACTTTCTCCTGATCCTAATATCTTGGAAGCTTCAATTATATTTTTTGATTGGTTCAAAAAAAATGCTCTTGTTGTGACATATATGTATGGATATAATGAAAAACTTAAGACCATTATTAATCCAAAACGATTCATTATATCAATTTTGAAATTAAATATTTTCTCAAAAAAACCTCCATAATCAAAAATACCTGCATATGAATATGCCGTAATATATGAGGGTATAGCCAATGGTAAAATTAACAACCATTGCAATTGTTTTCTATAAGGAATCTGATATCTAACAACTATCCAAGCGGATAAAACCCCAAATAAGAGAGTAAAAAAACTTGTACCCATTATTAAAAAAAATGAGTTTATTAAATAATCAGACAGTAAATTTTTTACTAAATGCCCCCAGGTTTCTCCTGGACCATAAATAAGATTTAAAAAAATAATAATTATAGGAGTACCAATAAATAAAACAATGGTCAATAATAATATTGACCATTTATTTGTATCTCTTTTTAAATTAATAACTATTTTTTTCAAAATCCACTTATTTATTAGTGTCGAAATCTATTTATTATTTCCATGAAGATTCATCAAAAATAATAACTGCCTTTTTGTTATTTTCTCCTAACTTGGTTAACGATAAAGTATCCTCTTTAAATTCACCCCAAGATTTTAATAACTCTGACGATACAACTTCTTTATTTACTGCATATTCATAATTAGACTTAGCAAATATTTCCTGTGATTTTTTACTTGCTAAAAACTCTATGAATTTTATTGCATGTTGTTTATTCGGAGCATATTTTGCCACTCCTACCCCGCTTACATTAATGTGTGTACCTCTATCATTTTGATTAGGGAAAAACACTTTTATTCCTTTACCCGCTATTACTTCATCAGGATTTTTAGAATTTAATAATTTACCAATATAATATGTATTAACAATTGCTATATCTCCTTCTCCGGCAACTACTGCTTTTACTTGGTCACGATCATTACCTTTTGGAGAACGTGCCATATTTGCAACAATTCCTTTTGTCCATTCACTTGCTTTTTCTTCTCCATTATTTGCAATGATAGATGCTAATAATGATTGATTGTAAATATTATCGGAAGACCGAATTAATATTTTATTCTTCCATTTTTTATCTGTTAATGCTTCATATGAAGATAACTCTTCAGCTTTAACTTTTTCTGGATTATACACAATAACTCGAGCTCTTTTTGTTAAAGCAAACCAATGATTATCAGCATCTTTTAAATGAGATGGAATTGTTTTATTTAAAAAAACTGAAGAAGCAGACTGTAATAATCCTTTATTTTTAGCTCTTACCAAACGTCCTGCATCAACAGTTATTAAAACATCTGCAGGTGATTGAGCACCTTCTAAACTCATTTTTTGCATTAACTCATCTGCTTTAGCATTTACAACATTTACTGTAATACCCGTTTCTTTTTCAAATTGTGCAAATAATTCTTGATCTGCTTTGTAATGTCTATGAGTATAAACATTTACCTCTTTTGATTTGGTTTTAATTTCTTTTTTTTCTGATTTACATGCAATTACTGAGACTAATAAAATTAGTACTAATAAATATTTTTTCATTTTTTAAAATTTAATCATGATGTACAAATATATATTATTTAGAACTAATATAAATAATAGATTAGAATTTAAATTCTAAGGTAAAATACCAATTTCTCACCGGAGAGGGTATAATTCCTGGCCCAGGATAACCCGAAGCCCGACGCGTAAAATAAGAGGTGTCAAATAAATTATTGATGCCTGACTCAACCTTAACGTTTTTATACTTATATGAAAAAGCAACATCTAGTATATCGTAAGAAGGAATAATTCCAATAACACCACTCAAATTGCTTTTAACAGAGTTCGATGCATCAGTAAACTGCTCAGACATATAGGTATATTGAATATTTGAAGTGAAGTCTTTGTAGGACAATTTAACTCCTGATTTTAAATTTATTCTGGGAACAAATTCCACTTTTTTTCCTGTAATCCCATTTATAGAGGATTTTTTATATTGAGAATCTATCAGAGATGTATTTACAAAAAAGGAAGCTCCATAATCCAAATTGAAATCAAACAGTTTTGCAAGGTTAAAATCCACTAAAGATTCAAAACCATAAATTACGGCATTTCCAACATTACCTCTTTCTGATTTTATATTACCGTCTTCGAAAACCTTTTGTACAAAACCAATTCTATCATTGTAATATAGCATAAAAGTACTCAAATCGTAAGAGACTATTTTTTTGAAAACCCCTCTAACTCCTATATCTAAATTATATCCTTTCTCATCAGTTATATTCGGATTAATAACAAATGCAGGATTAACGATACTAATATCTGCAAAAGTGACAGAACGGTAGTTTTGTGAAATATTATTGTATACTTCTATGTATTT
>JAQXAP010000140.1 GCA_029252865.1 Polaribacter sp. | reverse complement strand
GATAATTTTATCTCCCAAAATCTCAAATTCAAGTACTTACAAAAAAAGTCTTTTAACGAAAAAATCACTCCATAAATGAAGTGATTTTCGCGGTCTGGACGGGACTCGAACCCGCGACCCCCTGCGTGACAGGCAGGTATTCTAACCAACTGAACTACCAGACCGTTGCTTAGAGCGGTTGCAAATATAACATAGATTTTAATAGAAACATCTATTTTTTCTATTAAGATTGTAAAAAATTAATACACAAACTTAACTCCCACAAAACATGAGTAGTAATTAAAAACAAACAGTAGCGAGAGGCTACAACATATTGTTAAAAAAAAATAAAAGCCTTTAAAAAAATAGCACTCTCTCATAAACGTGATCATCTCTTTTTTGCAATTTTAAACACTTTTTAAAAACGCTATTAAAATATTCATATATGACTCTAGTTCAGTATAATTTGATTACTTTAGTTGTTGCTATGAAATCTATTACATTACTCACAAACACCCACAACGGTACTAATATTGTTATGATTGATTTTCCTTACGACAAGGAAATAAAAAGTCATTTAAAATTATTACCTGAAATAAAATGGAGTCAAACTTTAAAGTCTTTTTATACTGAAGATTCTCAAAAAAACCGGAGTTTAGTTTACAACCATATCCGACTAAAAAAATGGTTCGTTAATTATGAAAACTTAAAAAAACAAGTTAAAACTCCATCAAAAGATAAACACACAATAGTTTTACCCGATTTAACGGATAGCTTAATATTAGAATTATCTAAATTTAAAAGATGGTTACAACAAAAAAGGTTAAGTGATAATACTGTGCACACTTATGTAGAGGTAACAACATACTTTCTTCGATATAGTTTATTAACAAAAGCCGAATGTTATTCGATAAAGTTAATTGAACAATTTAACTATGATTTTATATTTAGAGCAAACAGATCTATATCTTACCAAAACCAGTGCATTAACGGAATTAAAAAGTTTTTTCTGTTTAAAGAAATAGACGTTAATTTATTAAATATAGAAAGACCTCAGAAAAAAAAGAGCTTACCAGCGGTTTTAAGTATTGAAGAGGTTAAAGCGATCTTTAACAATATTACGAACCTTAAACACAAAACTTTGTTAAGCCTATTGTATTCTGCCGGACTAAGAATTGGGGAAGCATTAAGTATAAAAATTGAGGATATTGATAGCAAAAGAATGTTAATTCATATTAAACAAGCAAAAGGAAAGAAGGATAGATACACATTGTTATCTCATTCATTTTTAAAGCTGCTTAGAGAATATTACTTAGCTTACAAACCTAAAGTTTTACTATTTGAAGGACAGTATGGAAAGAAATACAGCAACACTAGTGCGCAAGCAGTGTTAAAGAAAGCATTAAAAAACACTAAAATCACTAAACGAGTTACTTTACATACGCTTAGACACACTTTTGCAACGCATTTATTAGAAAACGGAACAGACATCAGATATATTCAAGAATTATTAGGACACAGCAGTCCAAAAACAACAATGATTTATACGCACGTTTCACAAACTAGTCTTAAAAACATTAAAAACCCCTTTGATGAACTATAGAAAAAAATTACATTTATTCTACCAAACCGAAGTGATAAATAAAAACACAAAACATCAGCTTATCCTGCCAAAAGAGTTAGATATACTGATAAAACATAAGCATATAAACTAGTTGTATTTAATATCTACAGACTTTCGGAATTTTCAATACACTTAGTCGAATATTTACGTGACTATATTGAGAAGTTTATCGGTATTAACTTTGGATTATTTGAGTTCTCAAACAGTCCGATTGAAATCGTTGAGAGTTCACTCTCAAAACGTTGAAACGTTATACTGTTTGAAAGTACTAAAAATAATTGACAAAGTCAAGTATTAACGAACTTCACAAAATATTGAACGCACCTATTCTTCCTCTCTAAGACGTTGTATATACTCATATATAAAACATAATAGAGAGCATAACTGTATGGAAAACCATTCTATGTAGCGTCTTTGATACTCCGTATTTTCGGGATTATATTTTAAAGTTTTCAGTAATAAAAATTTATAGAATATCCTTGAAGATAAAGATCAAGAGATTGGAAAATACTAAACACAACATTATATATAAAAAATTGCTACACCAGTGATTATAAGCCAAAGTTTTTATACTTTTAATAAAAAATTGAAAACTATGAAAATTACTGCTTTTTAAGTCGCAACTTTTCATATACCAAACGTTGTGCAACATTATGAAAAAAAGAATTTTACTACTATTTTTTATTATTTCCAATACCATATATTCTCAACATTCATTTTCGGATACCACAAAGAATAATCTAAAAGGAAAAGTAAAAACACTACATGAATCATACTTTGAAGTAGATAACATTTACGATGAAACTTTAGATGAGGATGGATATCCCGATATGAAAATTGTTGGCTTTAAAAGAGGCAAACCGAAAGGAACAGATGATTATATTGGTTTTAAATACTTTTATAATAAAAAAGGATTCATAACAAAACAATATCAATATTCTTACGGAGAGTTATTTTCCAAGACTATGTTTTTATTAAACGAAAATAATCAAAAAACTGAATTGTTGGAATATAAGTATGTCAATGGTAAATTTATCGAACGTAAAAAATATTATTCACACACATATGTTTATAGCAAAAATCAAATTATCGAAAAATCTATAAATCTAGAAACAAAAAAATTATATTCTAGATCTGTATATGTTTATAACCCTGGAGGAAAACTGGACAGATTTACAACAGAATACTACAAAACAGGACATAAAATAAATCAATGCTATATATATGACTCTAACAATTATCTAATAAATATTGTAAGTCTACCAAATGAGAAAAAAAATCGAGAACCTACTTTTGTAAATAATTCTAAAGGAGATGTCATTGAAGCAAAAAAAAACAAATATATAAGAGGTAAAATGAAGAAAATTACCGAAAAATATGAATATAAATATGACAATAACGATAATTGGATTGAAAAAATTACAATTGTAAATAAAATTCCTGAAATAATGACTGAAAGAAAAATAGAATATTACTAGTATAAAACGTAGCACAACACCGGCTAAAAAACATTTGGGTTTTTGTTTTTTCTCGAAGTTTTGGCTCATTTATTAGGTCACAAAAGCCATTTATATTATTTTTAAAAACAAATAATTAAATGGCTTTTGTTTGGTTTCTTAATTCTGATAATTTATCGCTTTTAAACCCCAAAAGTTCCCTAGCCAAATCCGTTGTACGCAAGCTAAATGAAAAGAATCATTAAAATATTCAGAACTCGATTTAGCGGTAATGCTAATTAACCAGATTCAACTAAAAAAAATTTAAACTTCATACTGAGAAGTTTATAAAGTATTTTTAAAAGAGGTCATATGAAGAAAATCGAGAGAAGAGAATTTATTAAAGCAGCCGCTTTGGCCTCAATTGCATTATCAACAATGCCTATGGCGGCATGTTCGGTAGATCCAAAGAAGAAGGCACTTTCTCTGAATGAAAAGCTGATTTTGAAGGGGTTTGATAACGAGCAGGAAGAATACCCTTCACTGGTAACAGACGGAAGTGGTAAAATGTGGATGCATGCGCTTAGGAGGTTTGAGTTCCCTGCAAATGATGAAACTATATCTGCCTTTCACTTCGATGGTAAAATCTGGACGGAAATTGATCCTGTAACAAAGTCAACTGGACAATATGAAGCCCCGGTTTCTGCATGTGCATCAGGTGGTAAACCAATAGTAGGCTGGACGGAAATAAAAGGGGATGACTGGATTATCAATGCTTCACAAATGAATGAAAATGGTTTTGGAGAACCTCATACATTCCCAGTGGTAAAAGGAAAATCTATCAATCCAGTACTGATTGCTCCAAATAAAAATAGAAGTTGGATTGCCTGGGAAAACATGTCTAATGGAGTTCTTTCCATCTATATAAGTAAATATGAAAATGGTCAGTGGTCTGAGCCAATTGTTATTGATAAAGATAAAAACAGTTGTTTCGACCCATGCTTGGCAGAAGCAAAAAATGGAAATCTTTATATTGCCTATGGATTGACTGAAGGATTTCATCAAAGCATAGAAATGACCATTTTAGATGGTGGAACATTGAACATAAAAGAAACTGTGCCAGTGGCAATTGGCGGTGGCCATAAAGATCGAGTAAACATCAATGCCAGACCTGCGCTGGCTTTTGATGCTCAGGATAATTTGTGGATCAGTTACGAAAATAATCGAAATACCTCCCGTTTGGAAGATGGTGATAATTATACCGGAGACCGTTGCTGTGCCATTGTATCCTTTCAAAAAGGTAAAATGGTTGAGGTAGAAAACAAAGGAAAATGGTTGTTTAATGGGGAAAATGACCACAAACCTACTTTTATCAAAGACACGAACGGGAATTTGTATTTATCAACCCACAGCGGTGGTACTTTTTCAAATGCTGGCTGGAAATACCGTATGTCCTGGTTAGATCTTCAAAATGGCTGGCAAGAGCCAACTACCTTGTTTGAAACAAAAATTAAGGGTTCGATGATTGCCCCTGCTATAGCTTTTGATAAAAAAGGCAATCTCTGGCTTTCTACAAATAATGAAAATACCTTTCAAAACTATGAGCCAGTAAAATCTGAAGGCATCACACGATCACGTTTGACAGAACTGAATGTAATGCAATTTACTGCTCCAGAAATATCAAAGAAATACAAGCCCATAGCATTCGTTGAAACTCAGGTTGAAGAATTTTCCCCTAATGAGCAAACCATTAGTACGCTTAGTGGTCATCCCAAATTAGAGAGACGGAAAATGACCATAGAGGGTGAAACCTATACACTGATCTATGGAAACCTTCATGAGCATTCAAACAGCTCAGATTGCTGGCCAGCTGGTACAGATGGCACAATACATGATGATTATAGATTTGGTATGTTTTCTGAAGGGTACGATTTTTTCGGAATGACTGACCATGCAAGCAGTACAACCGAGCTCCAATGGAGGCAAAATATTAGGTTGGCTAATTTTTACAATGAATCTGAAAAATTTGTAGCAATCCCTGCCATTGAATGGACACTACAATCAGATCCAAGTTTGGATGATATCCAACATGGTGCCGGTCATTATAATATCATTTTTGCCAGCACAGAAGATGCCCAAAAATACGTTCGCAACAAGCACGAAATATACTGTCCTCGAACACCGGAAACAGAAACGGCTCCCATGTTATGGAAAATGTTGGATGAAAAAGAAATTAAATGCGTTACCATACCGCATCATTCGGCTGATAAAGTACATCCCACAGATTGGAAGGTTACTGATCCCAAATATGTTACAACAGTTGAGGTTTTCCAATGCAGAGGTAATAATGAGTACCCAGATTGCCCCAGAGAAAGAAACTTAAGCAGACACACACCTACTCATCACAAACATGCATATATCGATTATGCTTTAAAAACTAAAAAATACAAAATGGGATTCATAGCCAGTGGAGACCACAACAGTATGGGGATTGGCCTGGCAGCTCTTTGGGTAAAAGAAGTCAGCCGTGCAGGTATTATAGAAGCTTTGCAAAACAGGCGCACCTTTGGAACAACAGGGGACAAGATGTTTATTGACACCAAACTAAATGGAGCTACAGTGGGCACTACAAGTAAGTCAAATAAAGTTCCTACAATAGAAATAGAAGTCTTTGGGCAGTACCCGTTAGAAAAAGTTGAAATACTTAGAAACAGTAAAGTGGTACATACATTTAATGTAGATGACAATACTCTTAAGTTTGAACAAACCTATTCTGATATCAATTACAAGGATGAAGATGAGGTTTTGTATTATTATGTGCGTGCTACTCAGAAAAATAAAGCGCTGGCATGGTCAAGCCCTATTTGGGTTGAAAGGAAATAAAAATATGCTAATAAACAATAGCCAGCGTACAACAAAGTATAAAAATAATATCCAAAATAGTAGTAAATTAAAGAGTTGAAGCCCGCAAGCGGCTACTATTATTATACGAACCGTTGGCATAGGCAATCTATAGACCTTCAAGAAATAAAATTGACAGTTATGGCATTCGAAAAAGAACTAATCTTTTATATTTGAGAGCAAACTAGATTTTAATAACTAATACCATAACTCCATAAATGAAATTATCACGTACCAAAAACAGAATACTAGGAGGCGTTTGTGGGGGTATCTCAAAGGCTGTCAACATTAACATGCCCATTGTAAGAATACTTTTTGTCATTCTATTATTCTTTTCCTGTGGCATCTCTGTTATTGTTTATATGGGTTTATGGATTATTGTTCCAACAGAAACTTTAGAATCTAAAAAAAAGGCAATTAACAATAGCTTAGATAGTAATATTTTTGATCGAAACACATCTAATGATATTGAGTTGAACCCACCTAGTACTACAAATAAGGTGGCAACGGTAACAATTAGCATGATAGTAGGTGGTATTGTACTAGGCATTTATGGCGCTAGTGTTGGCGCTGGTGTTGGGGCAGATGAAGGCTTTACGAAAGGCAGTAGTATAGGACAATTGCCATTTATTTTGATTTTTGGAACCATAGGTTTAATAAGCGGCGCTGGTCTTAGTTTTCTAGCCTCTTTCCTTTACGTTTTGCTGAGAAAAAATAAATAAAACGAACTTACACCTCCTCTAATTTTGCGATATAAGGTTTTAACAAGGGTAAGCATCAAAAACAAACGCCACATTGCTCTGGCATCAATTTGTTGGCTTGCTGTATACCTATTGTATTTATTTTTAGAAGTCCCATAAATTGAGAGGGTGATCCAAGAGCAAGTTTTACGGTACTAAGCGGTTTGACTTTCAAATACCTTTCTTCCTTACTATTTACTCTTACGATATTTCGCTTGTATTTAACTCGATCATTAGTTACAGACAATTTCTTCATCGGTATCTTTTAGTACCCACCCATACTTTGCCAAGACGCATACTTATTGACTTTAAAAAAGTTGTACAATAAAAACATAAAAGTTGTACAACTTTTTTAAAAATATTGTACAATAAATTATAAAAAGATGTAGAAGTTTTTGAAGACCGATAGTCATCAGCTAACAGTTACGATAGCAGCCCTAAACGAGAACACACCAAACAGAAAGTACAAAACCATGAGTATTGTGTACATAATTAAAAAAGTAGTAATAACCGGTAAAATAAACGATATTTTTTTTCCAAATAAGTTTGCGGAAATCCACAGTTTTTTTTGCGGAAATCCGCAGAAATAATTATATTAGTATTCGTAACTTTATCAAGTATGTAAATTGTATCATTACAAATGATATTTGCGCAACCAAAAAAAATTAAAAATCTATGTAAATAAAGCCCCTAGCTTATTTAGCGTTAATGGCGGATTCTTGCTAAAATACAATACCTCAGCAAATTATAAACTAAGTACTAAAGTAAAGTCTATTAGAATCCGCCACTAACAATACTACACAAACAAGTTGTATTTAAATACAATACAAACAGTAAGAATTATTTTTTGTACACATAGAGGTTTCACTACTTCTATTTTTTTTGATAAATTTTAGCTTGTTCTATTTAGATTTATGCATGTATTCAGAAACTCTTAAGAAAATAAAAACGGTAAAAGCCACCCCTAAGAGGACAAATACTAAGGCTGTTTCAAAAGAAGATTGACGAGTAACTAAAGTGTCTGGTGATATAATTTGGA
>JAQXAP010000072.1 GCA_029252865.1 Polaribacter sp. | reverse complement strand
AGCACACCGCTCATCAACAATACTTAGCGTTTCTATTTTTGGGTGATTAAAAAAACCAACGGTTAAAGGAGCATTCCGTGAACCTGGAGAAATAACAACTGTATCAATATTAAATTGACAACAAGCTGAAATTACAATTTGCGCTAAAGGTTTCTTGGGATACATTTCTATAAATTACAAAATGGCAAAGTTACAAAGTCAAAAAGTTATTAAAGACGAAAAAGTCAGAAAGTAAAAATTACTTTTTCTACTTTCTGACCAATTTTATACAAAAACCGACTGCGTTGATTAGTTTCCTTTTTGATAATCTGCTAAAAATTTAGCCAAACCAATATCTGTTAAAGGATGCTTTAATAAACCTTCAATAGCACTTAAAGGTCCGGTCATAACATCTGCACCTAACTTTGCACAGTTAATAATATGCATTGTATGGCGCACAGAAGCTGCTAAAATTTCAGTTTCGAAACCATAGTTATCATAAATTAAGCGAATTTCTTCAATTAAGTTCATACCGTCCGTAGAAATATCATCTAGACGACCAATAAATGGAGAAACATAAGTCGCGCCTGCTTTTGCTGCCAATAAAGCTTGACCTGCAGAAAACACCAACGTTACATTTGTTTTTATACCTTTAGATGAAAAGTACTTACATGCCTTTACACCATCTTTTATCATCGGTAACTTTACCACAATTTGAGGATTTAAAGCGGCTAAAGCCTCTCCCTCTCTTACCATTCCTTCAAAATCTGTAGAAATTACCTCTGCAGAAACGTCACCCTCAACCAATTCACAAATTTCTTTGTAATGGTTAATGATATTAGATTCACCAGTAATTCCTTCTTTAGCCATTAATGATGGGTTCGTAGTTACACCATCTAAAATGCCCAAAGCTTGTGCTTCTTTAATTTGCTCTAAATTTGCAGTGTCAATAAAAAATTTCATATGTGTTTTTTAGTTGTTTGTTTTGTTTTTTAATTACCTCTTTAGATCGGATTTTTTTTTCACTTTTTTTTATTCTATCCGGAACAGACCGTTTTTTCTTCTCGAACCAAAAGTGAATCAGATTTCGTTCTCAACTTCACAAACAAAGATAGTTACTTGTTTATAATTTTAAGAGGTATACTGTAAGTATTTTTTTTAACCACTTTCGAGTTAAAAACACCTTTGCTACTATAATTTAAAATGATTCATTAAGATTTTCTGATAAGTTCTATCCGGTAATATTCGCTTTAAAACAATAGAAAACTTCTCCATAAACCCACCAACCTTGTAATGAATCTTTGGTTTTTTACAATTTATAATTTTATGAACTGCTTTTGCCATTTCTAAGGGATCCATGCCACTATTTACATGCGCATCCATCAAATCTAAATTCTTCTGGTAGTTTTTTTTGTATGCAGATTTTTCAAAAACTGGTGTGTGATATCTTCCTGCTGCAATATTCGTAGCAAAATCTCCGGGAGCAATGTTTACAACTTTAACTTCAAAAGGTTTTACCTCCATACTCGTTGCCTCAGTAATAATTTCTAAAGCTCCTTTTGTGGCAGAGTATAGACCTCTAAAAGGTAATCCCATGTAACCAGCAATAGATGTAACATTTATAATTATTCCTGATTTTTGCTCACGCATTTGCGGCAAAACAGCCTTCATTACATCAATTGCACCAAAAACATTGGTATTAAAAACAGTACGCATTTCATCCGTTGGTGTATCTTCAATGGGCCCTGTAATTCCCATCCCTGCATTATTTATCAAAATATCTAACCTACCTTCTTTTTTTATAATTAAATTAACAGCACTTGTAATCGTATCTACTT
This sequence comes from Polaribacter sp., assembly GCA_029252865.1. Taxonomy (GTDB): domain Bacteria; phylum Bacteroidota; class Bacteroidia; order Flavobacteriales; family Flavobacteriaceae; genus Polaribacter. The sequence continues at coordinate 10,473 of JAQXAP010000072.1, read as the reverse complement.
TTAACACATCTAAAGCTATCAAATCAAAAGAAAAATCGGATGTATTTTTTGGATTTCTACTTGTTCCATAAATCTTATATCCTTTTTCTGATAAATAAACAGCAATAGATTTTCCAATTCCTGAAGAAGCTCCCGTGATTAATACGACTTTAGACATAAGATATTAAATAATTAAAAGATTAAATATTACACAAATATCTGAAAAGTAAATGAAGGAAACTAAAAACAAAATAACTTCTGTAAAAAGAAAAAATCTGAAGAGATTCAGATTTAAATAGAGAAATAAAAAATGGCAAGCTACCTACATCACACTGCTACAACCTAATACCTTTGCTGCGTTCCCGCCCTGGAGGATTCAAAGGGAGCTAGTTGTGTAGGACTTGCCGCTGCAAAGCTACAATCATTTTTAAATATCCACAATCTTTTTTAATCAATTTTGTAACATTTTTTATTCTTTCGCTACTAATCAAATAATTAAAGATAGAAAACATATCTTTACATAAATGATTAACAAATAAAGCCATTTATATAACTAACTAATTATCAAAATAAATATGGAAAATCAAGTGTCAAGCAAAAGTATTATTCTAAATCAGGGACTCTACCTAGGAATTGTATCTATATTAATCAACTTAGTCGTTTACGCTCTAGGAAATCATTTACAACCTCACTGGTCTGTAAGTGTTTTATTTTTTGTTGTATTAACCCTATTCATTGTAATGGGAATGAAGCAATTCAAATCAGGTAATGGCGGATTTATGTCTTGGGGCGAAGCCGTGAAGATTGGTGTTGGATTGACTATGATCAGTGCCGTAATAGTGACCATTTATAATCAAATATTTATGAATTTCATAGAGCCTGATCTCATGCAACAAATGTCAGCTTTGCAAGAGCAACAATGGATAGATGCCGGTCTGAGCAGTGACCAAATAGAAACTTCTAAAGAAATGATGGAGAAATTTCAAGGGCCATTAATTACGTCCGCAGTTGGTCTATTAGTTAGTGCTATTTTTGGTTTTATTGTATCTGCAATAGCAGGTGCTGTAATGAAAGAATCTGCTGAAGATCAGTATTAGAAAGAAAAAAAATAAGTGAATTAAAGGTAAAACATATTCATATGTTTTACCTTTACTTTTTTATAGAATATTTTCAATGCAAGGCAAATGGACATATCGGTAGTTATACCTCTACTAAACGAAGAAGAATCTTTACAAGAATTATATGATTGGATTGCAAAAATTATGCAGTCCAATTCCTTTGTATACGAAGTTATTTTTATTGATGATGGAAGTTCAGACAAATCTTGGAATGTTATTGAAAAACTATCATCGAAAAATGAAGCTGTAAAAGGCATTCGTTTTCAAAAAAATTATGGAAAATCTCAAGCTATAGACGCTGGTTTCGAAATGGCTGAAGGAGATGTGGTTATTACTATGGATGCTGATTTACAGGATAACCCAAATGAAATACCTGAATTATATAACTTAATTAAAAAAGAGGGCTTCGATTTAATTTCTGGTTGGAAAAAGAAGCGTTACGATAATATCATCACCAAGAACATTCCTTCTAAATTATTTAATGCCGCAGCTAGAAAAACTTCTGGATTAAAATTACACGATTTTAATTGCGGACTAAAAGCGTACAAAAGTGAAGTTATAAAAGCTGTTAAAGTAAGAGGCGAAATGCACAGATACATACCTGTTTTAGCCAAAAATGAAGGATTTACTAAAATCGGAGAAAAAGTAGTACAGCATCAGGCAAGAAAATATGGAGAAACTAAATTTGGTATGGATCGTTTTGTAAACGGTTTTTTAGATTTAATTACAATTTCATTTTTATCCAAATTTGGAAAAAGACCCATGCATATTTTTGGACTTTGGGGAACAATAATGTTTCTCTTTGGAACTTCATCTGCTTTCTATATTGGAAGCCGAAAACTATACAACGTTTTTAAGGGTATAAAAACAATTTTAGTAACTGATAACCCTTGGTTTTATATAGCACTCACATCTATGATATTAGGTACGCTGTTATTTTTATCTGGCTTTATTGGAGAACTTATCATAAAGACAAAAAGTAACGAAAAACACTATACTATAAAAGAGAAAATTAATTTCTAAATTTTATATTTGCACATCAATTAAGAAACTACATGAAAGAATTTTTAGACAAAGCAAAACAATGGCTTACATCAACTTTTGATGCTGAAACGCAATCTGAAATAAAAGATTTAATTAAAAATAATCCTGATGCCTTAGCCGATAGATTCTACAAAGACATGGAGTTTGGAACTGGTGGAATGCGCGGAGTAATGGGCGCAGGAACCAATAGAATTAATAAATATACATTGGGTAGAGCAACACAAGGCTTATCCAATTATTTAATAAAAAGTGTTCAAAAAGAACAATTAAGCGTTGTAATTGCGTTTGATTGTAGACACAATAGTAAAAAGTTTGCAAAAATTGTAGCTGATGTATTATCCGCAAATAAGATAAAAGTATTTCTTTTTGAAGATTTACGTGCAACACCAGAATTATCATTTGCTGTTCGTCATTTAGGATGTGATGCCGGTATTGTTTTAACAGCGTCTCATAATCCGCCAGAATATAATGGTTACAAGGTGTATTGGGCAGATGGTGGACAAATAGTTCCTCCGCATGATGGTGGAATTATAAAGAATGTGAACGCATTAGACTTCTCTGAAATTAAATTTACTGCAAATGAAGATTTAATTGAACATATAGGTAAAGATGTGGATGATGCCTTTATAAATGGTGCTGTAAAAAACGGTTGCTTATCGGACGAAATAGACAGAAAAAATTTAAAAATTGTTTTTACTTCTTTGCACGGAACATCAATTATTTCTGTTCCGGAAGCGTTAGCTAAAGCAGGATATTCTGACGTTCATATTGTTGAAGAACAAAGAATCCCAAATGGCGATTTTCCTACTGTTAAATCTCCAAATCCAGAAGAGCCAGAAGCTTTAAAGATGGCAACGGAATTGGCTAATAAAATTGGAGCTGATATTGTTATTGGTACAGATCCAGATTGCGATAGATTAGGAGTTGCTGTAAGAGACATTGATGGAAATATGAAGTTAATGAACGGTAACCAAACCATGGTTGTTATGACCGAATTTTTACTGAAAAAATGGAAAGAGGAAGGTAAAATTAATGGTAATCAGTTTATAGGTTCTACGATCGTTTCTACAGAGTTAGTAAATGATATAGCTTCTAATTATAATGTAGAAACAAAAGTTGGCTTAACAGGTTTTAAATGGATTGCGAAAATGGTAAGAGATTTTCCTGAACTTGACTTTATTGGTGGTGGCGAAGAAAGTTTTGGATACATGGTTGGTGATTTTGTAAGGGACAAGGATGCCGTAACTGCAACATTGTTAGCGTGTGAGGTTGCTGCGTATGCAAAACAAAATGGAAGTTCTTTTTACCAAGAGTTATTAAACATTTACACTCAAAACAGCTTTTACAAAGAACATTTAATTTCTATTGTTAAAAAAGGAATGAATGGTGCTGCAGAAATTCAGCAAATGCTCAGTGACATGAGAAATAGTCCATTAACTGAAATTGATGGTGAAAAAGTAGAAACACTGTCAGATTATCAAGCTTCAACAAGAAAAAATTTAATTACCGGAGAAGTAACATCAATAGATTTACCAAAATCTAATGTGCTCATATATCAAACGGCAAATGGAACAAGAATTGCAGCCAGACCAAGTGGAACTGAACCAAAAATAAAATTTTATTTTAGTGTAAATTCAACTTTAGGTTCTATAAAGGATAGTAAGGTGACAGAAAAAGCATTAGATGATAAAATCCAAAGAATTATTAAAGAAATGAAGTTAAATTAATGAGTTACTTTAAAGACATTCTTAAATATGAAAGGAAGTATAGAAAATTTACACTTTTAAATATTCTCTTTAATATTTTTTACGCCATATTCAATGTTTTATCTGTTTTGGCTTTTATTCCTGTATTGAATATTTTATTTGGTAAGGATGAAAAAGTTAAAATAAAACCTGTTTATGACGGACTTACTAACATAGGTAGCTATCTTGAAAGTAGGTTTAACTACTTCATCTCTAGCAAAATAATTGAAGATGGAGAAGTGAATGTGTTATTGTTCATTTGTTTACTTTCACTTTCCTTATTTTTCTTCAAAAACTTGTTTAGATATTTAGCCTCATACGTTATTACATTTTTAAGAACAGGAATAGTAAAAGACTTACGTGATAATTTATATCACAAAATTGTGGAATTACCAATATCCTATTTTACTGAGAAAAGAAAAGGAGACATTATTGCAAGAATGACCTCTGATGTTCAGGAAGTTGAGAACTCTATCTTAACCTCAATTGAAACCCTAGTAAGGGAACCATTAACAGTAATAATTTCTATTGGAATTATGCTTTTTATTAGTGTAAAATTAACACTATTCGTTTTTGTACTATTACCAGTTTCTGGATTTATTATTTCATCCATCAGCAAAAAATTAAAAGCTCAATCAATTAAGGCTCAAAAAGAAACAGGAACTTTTTTATCCTTTATTGAAGAAACCTTAACCGGATTAAGAGTTATTAAAGGTTTTAATTCTGAAAAAATAATTGAACATAAATTCAATAACTCCACCTCTACTTTTAGAGACTTAATGACGAGCGTTTTTCATAGGCAAACATTAGCGTCTCCTATGAGTGAATTTTTGGGTTCTGCTACAATTATTGCTATTCTTTGGTATGGAGGAACGGATGTTCTAAAAAACACAAGTTCTTTAGAGGCTGGTAAATTTATGGGATATATAGTACTCTTTTACACAGTTTTAAATCCTATAAAACTAATTACGACTACTTTTTACAACATAAAAAAAGGTGAAGCATCAGCTGAAAGAATCATGGAAATTTTAAATACTGAAAACAGTATTAAAGACAAACCAAATGCTTTAGTCAAAGAAAAATTTGAAAATGAAATTGAATTTAAAAATATTTCTTTTAAATATAAAGATGAAAATGTTTTAAAAGATTTTTCTTTAACAGTAAAAAAAGGAGAAATGGTTGCGTTAGTTGGGCAATCTGGAAGTGGAAAATCTACCTTAGCAAATTTAATTACTCGCTTTTACGATGTCGATAAAGGAGAAGTTTTAATAGACAACACAAACATAAAAAACGTTACAAAAAAATCCTTGCGAGGCCTAATGGGGATTGTAACGCAAGACTCAATTCTATTCAACGATACAATAACAAACAACATAAAGTTAGGAACAGAAAACTCGACTGATGAAGCTATTTTAGATGCCTCGAGGGTTGCAAACGCAAATGAGTTTATTCAGAATTTACCAGAAAAATTCAGCACAAATATTGGTGATAGTGGAGGCACCCTCTCTGGCGGACAAAAACAACGTTTATCTATTGCTAGAGCTGTTTTAAAGAATCCACCAATTATGATCTTGGATGAAGCTACTTCAGCTTTAGACACAGAATCTGAACAATTAGTTCAAGTTGCATTGGAAAAAATGATGCAAAATAGAACATCTTTAGTAATTGCACATAGGTTATCTACCATCCAAAAAGCAGATAAGATTGTTGTAATGAAAAAAGGAAAGATTGTAGAACAAGGAAAACATGATGAGTTATTGGCTAAAAAAGGAGAATATTATAAATTGGTGACAATGCAAAGTTTAAGCTAATTACATGAAAAAAAAAGAACCCTTTTTATCCGAATTTAGTAATTTGTTATTTTTTTGGTTTATCGCTGTAACTTACTTTTTTATCTTTAGATTAATTTTTATTTTAATTTATAACTCAGATATAAATTCTGAACTATCAACTTCAAATTATATTAATGGTTTATTTATGGGATTTAGATATGATAACATATCTATAGCATATTTTTTATTAATACCTCTTATATCTGCTTTAACACTAATACCTTTAAAAAAGGTTGATATTGCTATTAAAATTAGAAAAATTTTTCAAATAATTTGTTCTGTTGTTTCTGTAATTATTTCTATTGTCACCATAAACTATTATTCAGAGTATAAAGATCAGTTTAATCATTTTATTTTTATGGGTTTATATGATGATAAAATAGCAGTATTTAAAACTATTATAACAGACTTTAATCCTTTTTTAAATGGTATTATTTTATTTATTCTAATTTTTCTTTTCATAAGAATATTTGCCTATTATGAAAATAAAAATAAAATTTATTCTTTTTTAAATTCTTATCAATTTAAATATAAAAGTTTTATTGTTAAGTTTTTAGCTATCACTCTTTACGTTGGCTGTTTTAGAGCTTCTTATGGAGATTATCCTGTAAGAAGACATTATGCTGCAGTTACTCCAGATCATTTTATTAATAAAACTATTATAAATCCAATAAAAGCTTTAGAATATGCTATTATAGACTTTAGGGAAATAAATAAAGTTGATAAACAAAATCCATTTGGTAAACTACCAAAACATGTTCAAGAAAATTATGAGAGCATAAATAATTTTATAAGAAAACAAAAAAGCTCTTTGATTACTTTATCAGACACACCTGATCAAATTTTTTTAATAATAATGGAAAGCTATGATTCCTGGGCACTATCTGATAAATATTCAGATTTAAAATTAACATTAGAGTTAAAAAAAATAAAAGAAAAAGGGGTAGATTTCACTAATTTTTTACCTGCTTCATATTCAACTTTTAATTCATTAGGATCAATTATAACAAGTATTCCTTATTGTGGCGTAAACATGAGCAAAATTGGTGCAAATAAAAAATTTTCTACATCAATTTTTTCTCAATTTAAAGAGTTGGGTTATGAAACAAATTATTTTTATGGAGGATATTTATCTTGGCAAAATCTACAAAATTTTATAAAAAAACAAGGAGCTGACAATATATATGGTGCCCCTGATTCTTCTGAAGAAAAAGTAATATGGGGTATTATAGATGAATATCTATTCGATTTAGTTTTAAAAAAAGTTGATAAAACAAAAAAATCTTTAAATATTATTTTATCAACGAGTCATCATTCTCCTTATGAAGTTGATGTTTATAAAAAAGGTTTTTTTTATAAAAATAAACAAGATTTACCACTTAAATATCAAAAAATTTACAATCAAAAAAACACATCATTGAGAGACTTAGGGCACTTATGGTATTCTGATAAATCTCTTGGTAATTTTGTAAGAAAAGCAGAAAAAAAATATTCTAATTCGTTATTTGCAATTACAGGTGATCACTTTGGCAGAAAGTTTATTAACACAAATCCAACTTTATATGAAAGTTCTTCAGTTCCTTTTATTCTTTATGGGAACACTGTCAAAAAACTTCCAAAAAAAATTGAAACTCCGGGAAGCCACAAAGATATAAGTGCTACATTGATAGATATTGTAGCTCCAAATAACTTTTCATATCAAAGTTTTGGGAATTCAATGTTTAATGCATCTACAGAGAATATTGGGTATGCTTATCAAAAGATAGTTACTAAAGATTTAATAAAAACGTATAGTAAAAATTATGGTGAAAAGACTTTTTATTTTGAAAGAAAAATAAAGAAAAATATTAATTACAAAGAAAAATTAGATAGCGTAATGTCTTTATCATGGCAATATATTATTAAAGGAAATAAAATTAAATAGAATTATTAAAGACCAATCTTAAATCTTTCTCTTTTTCAATCAAAAAACATTAAAAATCTAGATATTAATTTATTGTTTTCTTACGAAATACCAACTCATATAACTTTATTCATTTATTTTAAATTAAAAATAAAGACATTAAGCTATGTAAAGTCCTTCTTCATTAATTTTGTTTTCTTGCCTTTATCAGCTATCATAAAATTGAAATATCATTCGATTTACTTAATTATGTGAATAAATTAATTTAGATTAGGGAACTATTAACAAAACAACAATTTTATAAAATATTGTGATACAATTTAACCTTTTTTCTAAAAAAAATAATCAGCAAAGAAAAGAACGTAAAATTCAAAAGAGACGATGCAAACCTTGGTTTAAGATTAATGGGGACAAAACTTTAAGATTAAACTATGATTTATCTCAATCTTCAATAGTTTTTGATTTAGGTGGTTATAAAGGCAATTTTGCCCAAGAAATCTATAAAAGATACTTATGTAAAATATTTATTTTTGAACCTGTCAAATCATTCTATAAAATTATTGATAATAAATTTAAAAATATTCCAAAAGTTACTGCCTATCCTTTTGGTTTAGCAAACAATGACAAAGAACTTTTTATTAGTAACAGTGAAGATGCTTCTTCTGTTTTTATTGATTCAGATGGTTCAGAAAAAATAAAATTAAAATCTATATTAACTTTTATTAACGATAATAAAATTACACATGTAGATCTGATTAAGATAAATATCGAAGGAGGTGAATATGAAGTTTTAGAGTCTCTTTTATCATCAGGTATGATTCCAATTTTTAAAAATTTACAAATCCAATTCCATGATTTTATTATTGATAATGCTAATGAGAGAATGGAAAATATTCAAGCACAATTGGCAAAAACTCATAAAATTACTTATCAATATAAATTTGTTTGGGAAAATTGGGAAATCAAATAAATATTATTCTTACAAATTTAATTGTAAACCTAACTTCTTTCCCTTTTGAATCATAAAATCATAAGATGCTTGATGCTCATTTGGTATTTTACCATCTAAAATAGCTTCTTTTATGGCCTCTTTTATTTGCCCTATTTCTCTACAAGGTTTTAGATTGAAAGCCTTCATGATTTCTTCACCAGTTACTGGGGGCTGAAAATTTCGAACCTGATCTCTTTCCTCGACTTCTTTAATTTTACTTCTTACTAGTTCAAAATTTTGATGATAACGCTTAAATTTCTTTGGGTTCTTTGTTGTAATATCGGCTTCACACAACGTCATTAAAGAATTTATATCATCACCTGCATCAAAAACCAAACGTCTAACAGCAGAATCTGTAACTTCAGTGGCTAAAACAATTGGTCTAGAACTTAACATGACCATTTTTTGCACGAATTTCAATTTGTTATTCATTGGCATTTTTAAACGCTTGAATAACTTATAAACCATTTTAGAACCAACAAATTCGTGGGAATGAAACGTCCAACCTACTTTTTTACTAAATCTTTTAGTTGGTGCCTTACCAATATCGTGCAGTAAGGCCGCCCATCGCAACCAAACATCTTCTGTATTCTTACAAATATTGTCGACAACCTCTAGTGAGTGATAAAAATTATCTTTATGTTTTTGACCTTCTATCTCCTCTACTCCTTTTAAAGCTAATAACTCAGGAAGAATTTGTTTTAACAGACCTGTTTTCTCTAATAATAAAAAACCAATTGATGGTTTTGGTGATGCTAAAATTTTATTTAATTCAACAATAATTCTTTCACGCGATATTATTTTTAAACGATATCCATTTCTTGTAATAGCATCTTGAGATTTATGCTCAATATTAAAATTTAATTGAGTTGAAAAACGAATAGCACGCATCATTCGCAGAGGATCATCTGAATACGTAATATCAGGATTTAAAGGTGTTTTAATAACCTTATTTTCTATGTCGTCAATTCCTTTAAAAGGATCTAGAAGTTCCCCAAAATTATTTTCATTTAAACTTAATGCCAAAGCATTTATGGTTAAATCTCTTCTATTTTGATCATCCTGTAAAGTACCTTCTATTACTTCTGGATTTCTGCTATCTTCAGAATAAGACTCTTTTCTCGCTCCAACAAACTCAATTTCCATGTCATTATAACGCAACATTGCTGTCCCATAAGTTTTAAAAACCTGTACCTTGGGCTTATTTGGCAGCATTGTAGCTACTTTTTGAGCCAGCGCAATTCCACTTCCAACACAAACAATATCAATATCTTTTGCTAATCCTCTATCAAGAAAAAAATCTCTAACAAAACCTCCAATAACATAACTATCAAACTGTAGTTCCTTTGATACTTTAGAAATTATATTAAATATTTCAGAAGATATAGCCTCTTTGAAAAATTGCTTTTGCATGAATTTACGCTCTTAAAAATTGAATATAATCTATCAATATTTAAGTAATTGACAGTTTAGTATTCTTATTTATTCGATACAAATTTACTACATAATATATGCTATGCAAAAAAATGAATTACATATTTATTAAAATGATTTTAAAGCACACTAACTAAAATAATAAAACGTATCTCAACAAGCGTTTTCATTTTTTGTCGGTAAAAATAACACCAAACAATTCTTGTAACATTTAATTGGTTTTATCACCAAATAATTCCTTTTAATAAGGGCAAAACAATTCTTTAACTCTACTTAATTTCATAAAAATTTTTAAGCTATTTTTGTTTTACGTAATTCTTTTTATTTTTAATAATTGTAAAATAGTACCTTTGTAAACCCATACAAAATATATGTTTAAAGAAACTCCGAACTACATAAAATACATCTTTACAAATATTTTTTTTCT
>JAQXAP010000119.1 GCA_029252865.1 Polaribacter sp. | reverse complement strand
GACATTAATTTCTCAACGTTCTCATCTAAATTGGTAATCATTCCGTAATAAATAGCCTGATTTCTTTTGTGCCCCTTATCTATAAATGGTTTTGAATATTCTTCGCCTACAATCTTTGGTAAATGAGTTACATTAGGGGCTAAATAGATCATAAAGGGATCGTTAGATTTTTTACATTCTCGTATAAATCTAATTGTTTCATCAAAAAACACATCTGTACAAAAACCCACATATTTTTGTGGAATTCCGTTATGATAATAAGTGTCATCAAAATAATCATTCCCCCAATAATCAGAAATTTGACTAATGCCCCCACACTTTAAATTCACCGACTCATCAAAACCCTGATCGATAGACCTATAAGGCCAAGTATCTCCTAAGTGCCATTTACCAAAACTACCCGTTTTGTATCCGTTTTCTCTAAAAATTTCTGCAATTGTAATTTCTTCAGTTCTCATATTACTTCTACCAACGCTTGTTCTCCAAGCTCCGGTTCTCAAAGCATATTTACCTGTCATTATTGCCGCCCTTGATGGCGTACACATTAAGTTTTGATGAAAATTTGTTAAATAAACTGATTCGTTTTTTAATTTATCCATACTTGGCGTATTAAGCCAAGGATTTCCCAAACCCGCAATATTATTTCCCATGTCGTCAGTCATTATAACAATAACATTTGGAGACTTTTTATTTTGGGCTAAAAAAGAGCGACTTAAAATTAAAGAAAAAAGAATGAAATATGTAATAATGAAATAATTTCTCATTGTATTTTTTATTTAAAATAGAGTCCAATAAAATTGATGTTTTATCTTTAAGTCTTTTTTTTTTCAAAATCATAACAAAATATAGTAAACTAAAAAAGAATATTTTACTTTTTGAAAAGGTAGTAAATCGTTTATTCAAAAAGATTAAAAAGAAGGATCATAAAATTGATACCTTAGAGGTAATCTTAAATGACTTCTTTTTTGCTGCTCGGAAGTAAAGTGTTTATAACCTTTTTTTAATTCATTTTTCCAAATAGGATCTTCAAATGAAGTCGGTAATTTAGAAACGTATTTATTTAAATAGACATCGAAACCTTCTCGCTGAATTGAATATTTATCATTATGCGTAATGTTTTCATATTCACGTCCATCATAGGAATTATTTGTTTTGTAAAATCTACCATTGGGAAATCCAAACAAAGGACAAACGGCTTCTAATAAATATTCTTTTGTACGAACTAAACTAGTTATTCCAGGTTGTGAATAAATAACAGCTTTCGTCTCATTAGAAGCACCCGTTAAAAAGTTTTTTATATTTCTACCATCAACATTGTATTTTGAGGGCACTGTTGTCTGAGCAAATGCAGCCAGCGTTGGTAATACGTCTGTAAAATCCATCAATTCATCCGTCATTCCTCGTTTCTTAATTCCTGCACCAGAAACCATAAAAGGGACATGCACTCCATACTCTACTCCTTTACCCTTTGAAGAAGATGTTGTTCCATTGTCGGATGCAAAAATAATAACAGTATTGTCGGCAAGCCCTTCTTTTTTGACCTTTTCCACAATATTTCCAACTAACTTATCCAGATAATGTATTTGATTTTTAAAAATCTTCTTCCCTTCTTCTGATTGATTCCTGAAATGTTGGTTTGACGGCTTTTTTCCTTTTGATACACCAATAGGTGTTACACAATGAGAAGTATGCGCTAAAACCATAGAATAAAATGCTAAAAATGGCTGTTCACTATCAGCATTTTCTTCAATAAAATCAAGAATATAATCATTTAAGATATCAGGTCCGTAATCATCCATTGTGGTTTTAAGTAATTTCCCATCCTGTAAATAAGTAGGTTTCCAATACCTTGAAAGTATAGGTTGTTTTGATATTGCTGCAATTTCCCAATTTTCGTTTGGAACTAGCTTCTTTCCTGTTAATCTTTCTACAGTTTTAGCAGAACTATTATAAACAATGTATTGGTCTACTCCTAATAGTTTGTTATCCATACCTATTGTTCCTCCAATTGGATTGTGCCATTTACCTGCTACTGCCGTTTTGTAACCCGCATCATGCAATACCTTAATAAAATTTGGAAAGCGGTCTATATCTCTTTTTGGATTACCCGGAATATAATTTACCTTATTATCATAAGCTCCGTTACTCGAAGCATAATTCCCTGAATACAACATAGCTCGAGATGGTCCGCATATACTTTGGGCATAAGCTGTTTTAAAAGTAACTCCAGAGCTACTTAATTTATCAATATTAGGAGTATTAGAAGGCTCTCCTTTTTTAACATCATAAATACCAATCTCTTCAAAACCAACATCATCTGCCAGTATTACAATAATATTGGGTTTCTTTTGAGAAAACAAGGTAAAAGTCACTACAAATAGTATGCTACAAAATGTATATTTCATTTTTATCATTTTAGATAAATTTATTTCTATCAAAATTAGGTGATGATTTTCTTTTCTTAGAACCAATTATCTCAAATCATAACTTAAATATTACATTTAAACTGTTTTAATAGCAATTATTATATCTTGTGAAAACAAATAATTAGTCAGAATTATTTGTTCTATTTTTCTTTACTTTCTTACTCTTTTTACCCTTTTTATCTTTTTTATTCTTTTTTAGCTTTTTATTTTTCTTTGGTTTTCTCTTGGAAGGGTCAATATATTCTTTTATTAAGTCTTTCTTATCCTCCCATGAAACATGGCGATCGTAAAGAGTACCATATTCAATATACCTGTTTAAAGGAGCACCTTCTTTTTTAATTCTAGCAACATAACTATCGTAAATAGTTTGCATTTTTTTAAGTTGCTTTGCTTCAGATTTGTCCTGAGCTAAATTATTCATTTCATACTTATCTTCTTTAAGGTTGTATAACTCCTCTTTAGCCTCCATTCCATCAGCATAGAACCAGTATAAGTATTTGTAATCATCACTCACAACAGATAAAGAATGTGTAGGACTTTCACCCCATGCTTGAATAATAGCTTGATGATCTTTTACACTTGCATTTTTCTTTTCTAATAGGGGTATTAAACTTTTTCCATCTACATTATCAGGAATATCAACACCAGCGATATCTAAAATAGTTGGAGTCATATCAATATTCCCAGTAATAGCGTGACTTTTCCAACCCTTACTTTCCGATTTTGACCCAGGCGCATAGATCAACAAAGGTCCTTTAGCACCCTCTTCGTATGGCAATACCTTACCACCAAAACCATGAGCTCCCGTGCTATAGCCATTATCTGTTGTGAAGATGATTACTGTATTATCAGCTTCACCTTGTTTTTCTAATTCATCTAAAATCATTCCAACAGCTACATCAATTCCATGTATCAATTGGTAGTATCTAGACATGGCATAATCGTAGTTTTCTGCGTTCCAGTGTTCACCTAAACGCTGATATTGACGTCCTAATTTAGACTGTTTAGGTAAGTGCTTGGCTCCTTCTTGTCCAAAATTAGGGTTCTTTGTAAAAGTTTTTCCCTTGTAAATATGATCATATTGAGGATCAGGAGATACAGGATTGTGTGGAGCTTTAAAACTCACTGACAAACAAAATGGCTCTTTTTTATTTGAATATTCTTTAATAAAATCTACGGAAGCCGCGCCCAATGCACCCGACACATGAGGGTGCTTTTCAGCATATTCAACCATGTGTTTGTTTTTAGCCGTTTGATAATAACCTTGACTTGGCCATCCTTTCCACCAATCAAACTCATCTACCGGTAAATCTTCCATTTTAGCATAACCAGCTTTTGCATCCGCATTTTCTTTTACTGCGTATCCAAATTTACCCGTAAATCCTGTTTTATAACCTGCTTTTCTCAATAATACCGGATATGATTTTTGAAACTTCTTTTTAGTTAAAGGACCATGAGTAAAATTACATCCAGTTTTAAACTCGTACATTCCTGTCATCATTTGCGCCCTGCTCGCCATACAAATAGAGGTAGTATTATAGAAATTGGTAAATATCACCCCCTTTTCCGCAATTTTATCGATGTTTGGTGTGCTAATCTCTTTATTACCCATGCAGCTTAATGCATCCCATCTTTGATCGTCTGTTAGTAGAAAAATAATATTTTGTTTTTTACCTTTTTTCTGTGCACTAATCTTATTTATAGTTATAAATGCTAAGAGAACTAATCCTAAAACTTTTCTATTTATCTTCATGATTATTGTTTTTTCTTTCTTTTTTTATTTTTACTTCCTTTTTTCGCTTTCTTTACTTTTTTAGCTTTCTCTACTTTTTTCTCTTTACGATCTATATCTAAACCAGACCATTTATCGACTGATTTAAAATTAGCATTTGAATAGTCTTTACCGGCATGACTGTCTTTACAAGATAAGTTCCAGTCCATGATATGCCTGTCCATTTCTTTTGCTTGCTCAGCATATTTCGCTATTAGGTTATTTTCTTCAAAACGATCATTCTTTAAATTGTAAACTTCTACAGTTCTTTTACCAGCTGTTACGTACTTTAAATCCCCTTGAATCCATGTCGCTTTACCTCTATGCATAAAAGGAAGTGGCTTTGTTCTTTGAACTTCTTTACCTTCTAACATGTTCACTAAAGAAACACCATCAATCGGACGATCATCTTGCATTTCAATGTTTAGGGCATCCATTATTGTAGGCAGATAATCTAATGTTCCACTTATATAACCTGTAGATGAACCTGGTTTCACTTTGTTTGGCCATACTACAAACGCGGGAACTCCAACACCACCAGAATACAAACTTCTTTTACGACCTCTTAAGCCACCTGTACTACCTGGTCTTTTATCTGTCTGCTCTTTACCTTCAGGTCCATTATCACTACAAAACCAAATGATTGTATTTTCATCAATATCTAATGCTTCTAATTTTGCTTGTAATCTTCCAATTTGGTCATCCATTGCTGTAACAGCACCATAATAATCTTGTAAACCATCACTAAATTCTGAATACATTTTTTTGTATTCCGGACCAGCAATGACAGGTTCGTGTGGTGTGTGAAACCAAATTACAGATAAAAAAGGTTTTTTCTCTTTTGCGGCACCTTCGATAAAAGGCAATACTCGGTCCATAATTACCCTTGAATCATCACCTGCTAAATTTTCAGTTTCTTCGACACCATTAAAATAATAAGGGTTGTTATGATATCTTCCTCCAATAGACGGATTCCATGTTCCCACCGCAGACTCTGTTACAAAAGATTGATCATAAGAATGGAAAGATGGTGGAGAATAGTTTTCTGCAGGCCTTCTTTTAGGCCCTTTCGGAGAAACTTCTCTACTTAATGTTCCAAGGTGCCACTTCCCAAAATGTCCTGTTGTATAACCCTCCTCTTTTAACACCTCTGGAAGTACAACCTCTTCTTTTGGTAAATGTCCAATATTCGCTGAAAAAACACCATAACGAAAGTAATGGCGACCTGTTAAAACGGTTCCTCTCGTTGGAGAGCATACAGGGCCACCAGCATAGAAATTAGTGAATTTCATACCAGATTCAGCTAATCTATCCATTGATGGAGTCTTAATTACTTTGTTGCCATTAAACCCCACATCGCCATATCCTAAATCATCAGCCATAATAAGGATAATATTTGGTTTTTCTTGAGCATAGATACAGGCCAATAATAAAAATGATATTGCCACTATGGCCTTTTTTATGACATCTTTAAAATAATTATTTTCGGATACTTTCATTTAGTGTTTTTTTTTATTTTTTTTATTTTTCTATCAAGTGGAATTGACTTTTTAGCCTCTGAAGATATCTGAATAGCATTTTTATAATCCTCATTAGTATAGTCCCAATATTTATTTATTACTTTATTGTAGGCAAATTCAGTACCATCCATTTTATGGTAACTTCTAAAATGTTTAAGCTTATCTTTTAAACTTTTAATAGTTTTTGCATATTTTGGATGATTGTAAACATTATTATCCTCGGTTGGATCTTTCTTTAAATCGTAAAGCTCCCAAGATGGAGGTGTCGTTGGCTTAACTCCTTTTATATTAGCACCATAAAATAAAAGTAATTTATACTCTTTAGTTCTTATACCAATGTGTGCAGGGGTTAAATGATGTGCCATATTCAGTTGATAATGATAATACGCACTTTGCTTCCAGTCTTTAGGCTCTTTTCCCGTTTCTAATATGTGTTTGAAACTTTTTCCTTGCATTTGATTTGGAATTTCTGCACCTGCAAAATCAAGAATAGTTGGTGCAAAATCTACATTTTCAGTAATAGCTTCAGAGCGAGTTCCTGCTTTTATTGTTCTTGGATACCTTATGATTAAAGGCATTCTCATTCCTTCCTCATACCCCCATCTTTTGTCTATAAAATTATGCTCACCCAGATAGAATCCTTGATCTCCTGTATAAATTATTATTGTGTTATCATAAAGCCCCTCATTCTTAAGGTACTCTATTAAACGTTTTACATTATCATCTACACCTTTTACACATCTTAAATACTTTTTAAGATAAACTTGATATGATTTTGAAGTTATTTCTTCTTCTCTTAAACTTCGTTTCAACTTTCTATCTATTAAAGAAGTGTTATTTCTAAGTTTATTTCTGTCATCTACAGACGACCCTATAACATTGATCAACTCATCATTATAACCTCTGGTTGCAATAGATCCATTATTTTTTCGATCTCTATAATTATCCGGTTCTGGAATCTTTACATCCTCGAGATAAGTGTCATATCTTGAAGCATTACTAAAGGGTCCATGAGGTGCCTTAAAGTGAAGCTTTAAAAAGAAAGGTTTAGAGGCATTTCTATTTTGCAACCAATTTATTCCTGAAGTGGCAATAACATCTGAGGAATGACCCATTAACTGAATTGTTCCTTTTTGTGTTTTTTTCCCAACTTTATATTCCTTGATGGCTTGCCCTTTTTCTGTGAAAATAGGATTAAAATAATGTCCTTGACTATGCATTACCTTATAGTAATCAAAAGCTAACGGCATGGTACCTAAATGCCATTTTCCGATAACAGCAGTTTCATACCCTGCTTTTTTTAACTCAATTGGCAAATA
>JAQXAP010000109.1 GCA_029252865.1 Polaribacter sp. | reverse complement strand
ATTTCTCCTGGAGTTGTAGCAGTAGGTATTAAAGTAGCCCTATTAACTACAGTTTTTGGTCTAATTGTAGCAATTATACTACAAGTTTTTTACAACTACATCATCTCAAAGGTTGATAGCATTGTAAATAATATGGAGGATGCATCTATTCAGTTAATAGATTTATTAGTAAAATATAAAAAATAAGATATATTATGAAAAATAATTTATCAAAAATTTTAAATATCTTCATAGCGGTAATTGCTGTGATAGGTGCTTTTCTTTTCATTCGTATTTTTATGACGGATGTAGAAGATGTTGAAGCACTAAATGGACCTGTAGGACACATTGTTTCGTTTTCTACAATGCTGCTTTATTTCGCAGTAGGAGCAACAGTAATTTTGTCTTTATTTGCTCTTTTTAGAAATCCAGAAAACTTAAAAAAGACTTTATTAGGAGTTGCACTTCTTGGAGTTGTTTTGGTGTTTGCTTATTTTTTAGCAGATAGTGATGTTGTTTTGGATACAGCAAATAACGTACTCAAAGGAGGTGAAGCCGGATCAGCAACAAACCAATGGGTTGGTACAGGAATTTGGTATAGTATTGCTTTAGGATTAGTCGCAAGCTCATTCTTTGTATACGATTTATTAAAAGGACTAGTAAAATCATAAAAATATGGCAAGAAGAGAGAATCCCGAAATTAATGCAGGTTCTATGGCAGATATTGCATTCTTGCTCTTAATCTTTTTCTTAGTAACAACAACAATGAACGTGGATTCAGGGGTTTCAAAGAAACTATCTGAAAAACCACCGGCAGATTATGTGCCACCTGTTATTAAAGAGAAAAACATTTTTGAAGTAAGTATTAATAGAAATAATGAGCTTTTAGTAGAAGGCGAAAGAATGGATATTAAAGGTCTAAAAGAAGCTGCTATTGCTTTTATAGATAACGGCGGAGGTGAAGGTAAAGTTGAAAATGATATTGCTACTGGTAAATGTGATTATTGTAGGGGTGAAAAAAGTGAATCTTCTTCAGATCACCCAAACAAAGCAATTATTTCTGTTCAGAGTGATAGGTTAACAGAATATGGTACTTATATCGCAGTTCAAGATCAATTATTAAGAGCTTACACTGTTTTAAGAAATAGGTTAAGTATGGATAAGTACAAAATATCTTACACTGAACTTGAAGATGCCTATAAAGATAATAAGTCGAATCAGGACCTGAAGAAAAAGGTTGAGTTTATCAAAACTAGTTATCCTCAGATTATTTCAGATGCAGAGCCAACAAATTAATTTTTAAAATTTAACATATGTCTAAGTTTAGAAAAAAGAAAAAAGGAATGCCAGCAGTAAACACTGCCGCCTTGCCAGACATTGTTTTTATGTTATTATTTTTCTTCATGGTAACTACTACCATGAGAGAAACTTCATTGCAAATTGATACGCCAAGGTTGCCATCAGCACAAGAAGTAAAGAAGTTAGAACATAAAAGTTTGGTAACTACTATTTACGTTGGTAAAGCAAAAGATACTAAATATGGAACTAGTTTTAATAGAATTCAGTTAAATGATAAAATAGCGACAGCAGACGAGGTTCCTGCGTTCATAATAAACGCAAGATCCAAAGTTTCTGAAGAAGAAGTTCCGTTTATGACAACTTCTATTAAAGCAGATAAAGAATGTAGTGTTGGTACTATTGTAGATGTTAGACTAAAATTAAGAGATGTAAATGCTCTTAAAATTAGTTATTCAGCGGGTGCGAGTATTGATTAAATAATTACATTAGAATTCAATAAAAAAGGGATAATTCATTTGAGTTATCCCTTTTTTATTATCCCTAATCATGAAATGAAATATTGTATCTTTGGATAAGCTTTTGACCTTTTTATGAAAACTGCAGTAACTCATTTATTTTTTTTGTTCTTATTTGGCTTTTGTTTTTCTCAAAAGGATTCCCTCAATTTGGGAGATAAATATGCGGATGATCAAGTTTATGTATCTGTCGCTTATAGTCAGTTTTATGATCAACCAAAATCAGTTTCTAAAAGTAATTTTTCGTATTCACTTTCTGCAGGTTTTATTAAAGATGTAATTTTAAATAAACAGGGAAACTTTTCTGTAGGAGCTGGTATAGGTTATGGTTTAGATTTTTTTAACCATGAATTAAAAGTAGAAGAGGTAAATAACAATACTATTTTTAGTAGTGATAGTTCAATTAGAACTAATTTATTTAAATCACATAACTTAGAATTTCCTTTAGAGTTAAGATGGAGGACTTCCAGTGCAAATAATTATGAATTTTGGAGAGTGTATACTGGTATTAAGTTCTTATATAACCTTTCTAATAATTTTCAATTTGATGATACAAGTAATTTGAGACTAAAGTATTCAGATATTTCTAGCTATAATAAATTACAATACGGTTTAACGTTTTCTGCGGGATACGATGAGTTCAATATTAATATATTTTACGGTTTAACACCTATCTTTGATAATGGTAAAATAGATTTGGAAGATATCAATACGAAAATTTTAAAATTTGGACTTATTTTCTATTTTTTATAAAAATAGATAGACTGTAATTGGGCATATGAAACCTAGTACAAATCCTAAATATACTTCCGTTGGTGTGTGTGCCTTTAAATTCAGTCTAGCGCTAGCTAAAGTGCCAGAAAGCAATAGTCCACTTATTATAACAACCATAAAATTAGCACTATATACATTGTTTATTGCAAAAAAGAATCCTGTAGTAATGCCTAGTGATAGCAAATGGATACTTGTTTTTAGTTGAAAATAGAATAATATGTATATACTCAACAAACCTAATGTAGTTGCGTAAAAAAGCAAACTAATATCTTTTAGGTCATGAATTTCTTTAATTGTATTTCCCAATAAATAGAATAAAAATATCATTAGGACTATAGGTAGTTTCCGCTCTTTAATAGTGTTAGCTTTAAACGAATTTATCAATTTAAGCCTTTTTAAAAGAAATAAAATGGTTAGAGGTATAGCGTAAGTAGATATAAATATTAATCCTAACACAATCATTCTTTGATTTGCGTTAAATCCGTTTGGCACGAGTATAAAGTACAAGATTACACTAATTGTAGGAACTACAATTGGATGTAATATTATTGATAAGAATTTATAGAACCTCACTAAATTTCTTTTCGTAGTCGTGCTACTGGTAAATCTAATTGCTCCCTATATTTGGCAACGGTCCTTCTTGCAATTGGATATCCTTTTTCCTTTAAAATGGTAGCTAATTTCTCATCGGTTAACGGTTTTTTCTTGTTTTCCTCAAGAACTACTGTTTCTAAAATTTTCTTGATTTCTTTTGTTGAAACATCTTCTCCTTTATCATTTTTCATAGATTCAGAGAAGAATTCTTTAATTAATTTTGTGCCGTAAGGAGTTGAAACAAATTTACTATTTGCTACCCTAGAAACAGTTGAAACATCCATATTTATCTTATCTGCAATATCCTTTAAAATCATTGGTTTTAGCTTACGTTCATCACCCGTTAAAAAATATTCTTGCTGATAATGCATTATGGTATTCATTGTTACTAATAAGGTTTGTTGTCGCTGTTTTATTGCATCAATAAACCATTTGGCAGAATCTAATTTCTGTTTGATAAAGAATACGGCATCTTTTTGAGATTTACTTTTTACGGTAGATTCTTGATACCCTTTTAACATATTGTTGTACTCTTTAGATATGCGTAATTCAGGTGCATTTCTCGAATTCAATGTCAAATCTAATTCACCGTTTACAAGTTTGATTGAAAAATCTGGGACAATCTGTTCTGCAATTTTATTGTTTCCTGCGTAAGAACTACCCGGTTTAGGGTTTAGTTTAGATATTTCAGTATTTACTTCCTTTAGTTCGTCATTAGAAATATTAAACTTTTCCTTAAGTTTTTCGAAATGTTTTTTTACAAAATGATCGAAATTAGATTCTAAAATATCAATTGCTAATGCCCTTATTTTGGTAACTTTCTTTCTTTTAAGTTGAATAATAAGACATTCTTTTAGATCTCTAGCACCAACACCGCTTGGGTCTAAGGTGTGTATCACTTTTTTTAGAACAGTAAATACCTTTTCCTTTGTGGTGAATATATTTGCTGTAAAAGCTAAATCATCTACTAAATCTAAAAGATCTCTTCTAATGTAACCACTATCATCAATACTACCGACTAAAAACTCTGCTATTAATCGCTCTTCATCACCAAAACTAAAGGTGCTAAGTTGATTTTTTAAAGATTGATGAAAGCTTATACCCGCTGCATAAGGAACGTTTTTCTCTTCATCATCTGCTGAATAATTATTTGCTTGAGTTTTGTAATTCGGTATTTCATCGTCACTCAAATAATCATCAATATTTATGTCTTCAGCTTCTATTTTTTCTGTTCCAGCGTCATCAAATTCATTAGATAAGTCGTCATCTATAGAGTCTGAATCTTCCTTACCTGTATCTAAAGCGGGGTTTTCTTCAATTTCTTGCTTTAATCGTTCCTCAAAAGCTTGTGTAGGTAATTGAATTAACTTCATCAACTGAATTTGTTGAGGCGATAATTTCTGCAGAAGTTTATAATGTAAGCTTTGTTTTAGCATAGTTTGAAAGATACAAAATACTTCTTAAAACTCAGCGTTTTGTGGAGTTCTTGGAAATGGAATAACATCTCTAATATTACTCATTCCTGTAGTAAACTGAACTAATCTTTCAAAACCTAATCCAAAACCAGAATGAACGGCAGTTCCAAATTTCCTCAAATCTAAATACCACCATAATTCTTTTTCATCAATATTCATGGCTTTCATTTTCTCCACTAATACATCGTATCGTTCTTCACGTTGCGCACCACCAACAATTTCTCCAATTCCAGGGAAAAGAACATCCATTGCTCTAACTGTTTTTCCATCATCATTTAATCTCATATAAAATGCTTTAATATCTGCTGGATAATCAAATAAAATCACTGGACATTTAAAGTGTTTTTCGACTAAAAAACGCTCGTGTTCAGATTGTAAATCTGCACCCCATTCGTTAATTGGAAATTGAAATTTCTTCTTTTTATTAGGTTTCGAATTTCTTAGTATATCAATTGCTTCAGTATATGAAACTCTTTTAAAATTATTATCGACTACAAAACGAAGTTTTTCTAATAAACTCATATCGCTTCGTTCAGCTTGCGGTTTACTTTTCTCTTCTTGTGTTAAACGGTGGTCTAAAAATGCTAAGTCGTCTTTACAACTTTCCAAAATCGAATTTAGAACGTTTTTTATAAAATCTTCAGCTAGATCCATGTTACCATCTAAATCCATAAATGCAACTTCAGGTTCTATCATCCAAAATTCAGCTAAATGACGCGTTGTATTTGAGTTTTCCGCTCTAAATGTTGGTCCAAAAGTATATGCTTTTCCTAAAGCCATGGCATAAGTTTCAGCCTCTAATTGTCCAGAAACAGTTAAGTTGGTTTCTTTTCCGAAAAAATCTTTAGAATAGTCAACCGTTCCATCCTCGGTAAGTGGCGCTTCATTGTCTTTAAAGTTGGTAACTCTAAACATTTCTCCTGCTCCTTCTGCATCAGAACCAGTAACAATTGGAGTATTAACGTAGTTAAAGTTTCTATCTTGAAAATATTGATGAACGGCAAAAGATAGCTTAGATCTTACACGCATTACTGCACTAAAAGTATTTGTTCTTACTCGTAAATGAGCGTTTTCTCTTAAAAACTCGAAACTGTGTTTTTTAGGTTGTATTGGGTACTCGTCTGGGTTTGAATCTCCTAATACTTCAATTTCTGAAACCTGTACCTCAACAGATTGTCCTCTACCCTGACTTGCGGCTAAAGTTCCTTTTATAGAGACTGCAGCTCCTGTATTGATTCTTTTTAGTGTTTCTTCTGATGTGTTTTCGAAATCGATAACACATTGAATATTATTTATTGTCGAACCATCATTTAAAGCAATAAAGCGATTGCTTCTAAATGTTCTAACCCATCCTTTGACATGTATTTCTTGTAGTAATAATCCTTCCGATTCTATGAGTTCGGCAACGCTTTTGTTGATCATATTCTTATAATATTGATATAAATATATGTTGTTATAATAAAAAGTAAAGATACTTTTTTGGGATAAGATGAGCAATGATAATTATAGTTGTTTCTTCAAAAAAAAACTTTAAAAATTTTTCTAAACGGTATGTTTGAGATTACAGTTTAACATGAATAAAGAAGAATTTATACTTTTGTATTTTCTTCCTTTGGAGGGAATATCTTCATTGCTGGTTCTTTAAAGACTTTCTTATTTGCTATCTTCTTTTCAAAAGTTAGTAATAATGAAGGTAATAATAATAAGTTAGAGACCATTGCTAACAATAAAGTGATGGATACTAGTCCTCCTAGAGCAATTGTGCCACCAAAACTTGATAATGTAAATACTAAAAACCCGAAAAACAATACAATTGAAGTATAAAACATACTTACACCTGTTTCTCTAAGAGCTGCATAAACTGAGGGTACAATACTCCATTTATTAGCTATTAATTCTTGTCTGTATTTTGCTAAAAAGTGAATCGTGTCGTCTACAGAAATACCAAATGCAATGCTAAACACTAATATTGTTGATGGTTTTATGGGAACGCCCAAGAACCCCATTAGCCCTGCAGTAATTAATAATGGTAGTATGTTGGGTATTAAAGAGATAAAAATCATCTGAGGTGATCTAAACATCCATGCCATAAAAATGGCAATTAAAAATATGGCTAATGATAATGAGATTACTAAATTTTTAATTAAGTAATTGGTACCTTTTATAAAAACCAGTGCTTTACCGGTGAGAGAAACATCATATTTTTCTGAAGGAAATTCTTTGACAATTACCGCTTTTAATCGTTCCTGAATTATATTCATTTTTTCAGTACCAATATCTTTCATAAAAGTAGTAATTCTTGCATAACGCCCTGTAGAATCTACAAAGTTTTTAAGCATACCAGCTTCACTATTTGAGTTCTTAGTGTATGCAAAAATATAACTTTGCTCTTGACTTGTTGGTAGTTGATAATATTTTGGAATTCCTCTGTAATATGCTTGCTTAGAGTATTTGACTAGGTTGGTTACTGATACAGGTTTAGATAATTCTGGAAAAGTTTCTATGGCTTCATTTATTTTCTCCATCTTTTTTAAAGTGGATAATTTCATAACCCCTTTTTCCTTTTTAGTATCAATCAAAATTTCTAGTGGCATGATTCCTCCAAATTCACTTTCAAAGAACTTTATATCTTGATAAAACTCTAAGCTTTTTGGCATGTCTTCTATTATACTGCCAGAAACTTTAATTTTATAAACGCCAATAATAGCAGCAATAATAACAATTACAGTTGTAAAATAAATTGTAATTCTTCGGGTTCTAACCATTTTTTCCATCCAATCAACAACATTTTCTATCCATCTTTTTTCAAGATGATTTAAATGCTTCTTTTTTGGTAGCGGCATAAAGCTATATAAAATAGGTATAATTAATAACGCTAAAATAAAGATACTAATGATGTTCACAGAGGCTAAAATTCCAAATTCACGTAATAAGCTACTTTTTACAAAAACAAAAGTGGCAAAACCAGATGCGGTGGTAATATTGGTCATCAAAGTAGCGTTTCCTATTTTAGAAATTACACGTTGTAGCGCTTTTGCCTGATGCCCGTGTTTCTTAATTTCTTGCTGATATTTGTTTATTAAGAACACCGCATTTGGTACTCCAATGACAATAATTAACGGTGGTATTAATGCTGATAAAACTGTGATTTCATAACCAAACCAGCCTATAAAACCAAATGCCCATGTAACACCAATCATCACGACTAAGAGTGTTATAAAAGTTGCTCTAAAAGATCTAAAGAAAAAGAAAAATATCACAGCTGTAATACCTAATGCGCCTACTACAAAAAGTATAATTTCATTTTGGATATTTTGAGCATTAAGTGTTCTAATATATGGCATACCAGAAACACGAACGTCTACATTGTTTTCTTGTTCAAACTCTTTTATTGTGGGTATTAGTTTGTTAAAAATGAAATCTCTCCGCTGCGGTGTGTTTACAATTTCTTTCTTTACATAAATTGCAGTTTGTAGCGTTCCGGTTTCTTTATTAAAGAGTAGGTTGTCATAAAAAGGAAGATTTTCGAAAAGTTTTCTTTTTATTTTTAATACTTCGTCCGTTGTTCCGGGGCTGTTCTCATACAAAGGTTTTAATATAAATTTTCTATTCTTTCTATCAGCTTTTAATTCTTGAACATCAGCAATAGATAAAGTAAAATCTATTTCGTCTAAACTATCAAATTTTTTAACTAAGCCATTCCAATTATTAAATTTTTTAGGTGTAAAAACTGTAGAATCTTTAATTCCGAGAATAATTAAATTCCCTTCTTCACCAAAAATCTTTAAAAATTGATTGTATTGTAAATTAGCCTCATGATCTTCTGGTAATAAATTAGCTTCGGTAAATGAAAATTTCATATACTTCATTTGTGACGCTAATAAGCATGTAACGATGGCGATGCCTATTAAAACCAAATAACGGTTTCTTAGGATAATACCAGCAACTTTTGTCCAGAAGTTCATTTTAAGAATTTTACTAAAATTTAAATATATATTATTTACAAATAAAAAGAGAGTGCTCATAAACACTCTCTTGTCATTACTTAGGTTTTTTTTATACCTTCATAATTTCAACCTCTTTAAGAGCAAGTATATTTTCTATCTGTTTTACATGAGTATCTGTTAATTGCTGAATATCACCCTCTGCTATTTTTTTCATATCATCAGAAACATCTGTCTTTTTGATATCATTATTTGCGTCTTTACGAGCATTTCTAATACCAACTTTAGCATGCTCTCCCTCAGCTTTTGATTGCTTCGCTAAACCAATTCTTCTTTCTTCGGTTAGTGGCGGTACGTTAATCATAATAAAATCACCATTATTCATAGGGTTAAAGCCTAAGTTGGCAACTTGAATTGCTTTTTCAATGGGCTGTAACATATTTTTTTCCCATGGTTGCACACTAATAGTTCTTGGATCTGGAGTGCTTACATTTGCTATTTGGCTTAATGGTGTTAAAGCTCCATAATAATCCACCATAACATTAGTTAACATTGCGGGGGTAGCTTTTCCCGCTCTAATAGTTCTTAATTCTTTGATTAAATGTTCTATGGCCTTACCCATTGATTCTTTGGCAGAATCAAGAATAAATTCTATTTCTTCGTTCATCTTCAGTCTTTTTTAAAAGATTATGTTTATTGATTATCAACAATAGTACCAATTTTTGATCCAGAAACAAGTTTTATCAAGTTTCCGTTGGTATTCATATCAAAAACAATAATAGGTAATTTATTTTCTTCACTTAATGTAAATGCTGTCATATCCATTACTTTAAGACCTTTTTTAATCACGTCCTGAAATGTTATGCTTTCAAATTTAATTGCGTCTTTATCTTTTTCAGGATCTACGTTGTAGATACCATCTACACGAGTTCCTTTTAGAATGCAATCTGCATCTATTTCAATTGCTCTTAATACGGCAGCTGTATCTGTTGTAAAATAAGGGTTCCCTGTTCCTGCACCAAAAATAACAACTCTACCTTTTTCTAAATGACGAATCGCTTTTCTCTTGATATATGGTTCCGCCACTTCTTTAATTTCTAATGCAGTTTGTAAACGTGTATTGACTCCTTCGTCCTCAAGTGCGCTTTGTAGGGCTAATCCATTAATACAGGTTGCTAACATGCCCATGTGATCTCCTTGTACACGATCCATTCCGTTTGCAGCACCTGAAACTCCTCTAAATATGTTTCCTCCGCCGATTACTATAGCAACTTGAGTTCCTTTGGCAACGACGTCTTTTATTTCTTTTGCATATTCCGAAAGACGTTTAGGATCTATTCCATATTGTCTATCTCCCATTAATGCTTCTCCACTTAATTTTAAAAGAATTCTATTGTATTCCATAGCTTGGTTTGAAATTTGTGCAAAATTAAGCTTTTTTTTTGAGTTTCCATTTTATGGAAATAAAAAAAAACCTCGCAACTCTAAAATTATAGAGTGCGAGGTTTTGAAAATTTATATTCTCGATTTAACAAGAATAATAGATGAATTTTATCCTAAGGTAACTCTTTTAAAAGTACTTACTTCTACATCGCCATATGTTTTTACATATTGTGCAACATTTTTCTTTTCATCTTTAATAAAAGTTTGGTCTAAAAGACACTGCTCCGTATCTAAAGTTGTATTATCTGCAACAAATCTTTCCATTTTTCCTGGTAAAATTCTATCCCATATTTTTTCTGGTTTTCCTTCTGCAGCCAATTGAGCTTTTGCATTTTCTTCAGCTTTAGCTATAACTTCTTCTGATAATTGAGACATAGATATGTATTGTGGAACATTTTTCAATGTTTTACCCAATCTACCTAATTCTATATTATCTTTTTCAATTACTGCAATTCTAGCTTCTGTTTCAGCGGCTACATATGCAGGGTCAAAATCTTTATAAGATAATGTAGATGCGCCCATAGAGGCTACCTGCATAGCTACATCTTTAGATAAAACTTCAGCATTATCAACAACAGCTGATAATCCAACTAAAGCAGCAATTTTACCTATGTGAGTGTAAGCACCAACATAAGCAGCTTCGATTTTCTCAAAAGCAGTTATCTCTAACTTTTCTCCAATAACACCCGTTTGCTCAATTAATTTTTCAGCAACAGTCATTCCTCCAAAATCTGCATTTAAGAAAGCTTCTTTATCAACACAATTTAAAGCGATTTCAGCAAATTGACTACCTAATGCAACAAATGCCTCATTTTTACCAACAAAATCAGTCTCACAAGCTAAAACAATCGCAACACCAGCAGTGTTATCTGCTTTTATCTTTGTTACTGCAACTCCTTCAGTAGATTCTCTATCAGCTCTTTTTGCAGCAATTTTTTGACCTTTTTTACGTAAAATGTCAACCGCCTTATCGAAATCACCAACTGCCTCAACTAATGCCTTTTTACAGTCCATCATTCCAGCACCAGTAGCTTCTCTTAATTTTTTAACATCAGCAGCACTAATCTTTACTGTTTCCATGTTATCTATATTTTTTAATTATAATTATTTTTTTTCTTCAGCAGGAGCTTCAGTAGCTTCAACTTTAGGAGCTGCTTTTTCTGCCTTTGGAGCTGAAACTTCTTTTGTTTCTTTTACTTTTTCTTTATCTGCTTTTCTATCAGATAAACCTTCAGCAACTGAATCAATAACAAAAGATAATACCTTGTCAATAGATTTAGAGGCATCATCATTTGCTGGTATAATAAAGTCTACTAATCTAGGATCAGAGTTTGTATCAACCATTGCAAAAATAGGAATCCCTAATTTCTGAGCTTCTGCTACAGCAATGTGTTCTTTTTTAATATCAACTACAAATAGCGCACCAGGTAAACGAGTCATATCTGAAATAGAACCTAAATTCTTTTCTAATTTTTCTCTCTGACGATTGATTTGTAATTTCTCTCTTTTAGATAAAGCATCAAAAGAACCATCTAATTTCATTCTATCAATCTGAGCCATTTTTTTAACGGCTTTTCTGATGGTTACAAAGTTAGTTAACATACCACCTGGCCATCTTTCTGTAATGAAAGGCATGTTTACAGATTTTGCTTTTTCAGCAACAATATCTTTTGCTTGTTTTTTTGTAGCAACAAATAAAATTTTACGTCCAGAACTAGCAATCTTTTTTAAAGCCTCTGAAGTTTCTTCTATTTTCGCTGCTGTTTTATACAAGTCAATGATGTGCACACCATTACGCTCTGTATAAATGTATGGAGCCATGTTCGGATTCCATTTTCTAGTAAGGTGTCCAAAGTGTACACCGTTATCTAATAATTCTTGAATGTTTACGTTTGCCATTTTTCTAAATGTGTTTACTTTCTGTTTTTGAAATCAATAGTTAGGTAGTCTTTTGAGTCCTATCTATTTAGATGCTAAACTGTTTAATATTAAAATATAATAACAGTTCTCGATATAATGTAATACAGAATAAATTCTGAATACTATTAACGTTTCGAGAATTGGAATTTTTTACGTGCTTTTTTCTGACCGAATTTCTTACGTTCAACCATTCTTGGGTCACGAGTTAATAGACCTTCTGGTTTCAATACTAATCTGTGTTCTTCATTAATTGAAACTAAAGCTCTTGTGATTGCCAAACGAATTGCTTCTGCCTGACCAGTTACACCACCTCCGTAAACATTTACTTTGATATCATAAGATTCTAAGTTTTCTGTTAACATTAAAGGTTGTTGTACTTTG
The DNA here is from genome assembly GCA_029252865.1 of Polaribacter sp. GTDB lineage: Bacteria > Bacteroidota > Bacteroidia > Flavobacteriales > Flavobacteriaceae > Polaribacter. The sequence goes on along the minus strand of JAQXAP010000109.1, from coordinate 29,818 downwards.
TACTGTAAAGTACCAGTCGTAAAGTAGTCCTTATAGTCTTTCTTGTTTACTGTTATGTTACCTTTTCCTTCTGAAAGATAAATACGAGCAACAGCTGTTTTTCTTCTACCGATTTTATGTACTATATCCATTATTTAAGATCGTTAAGGTTAATAGCTTTAGGTTCTTGACCTGCTTGTTTGTGCTCTGCACCTGCATATACATACAAGTTTCTGAATAGAGCTGAACCTAAAATGTTTTTAGGTAACATTCCTTTTACTGCTTTTTCGATTAATCTTGTAGGATCTTTCTCAAACATTTCTGTTGCAGTTAACGATCTCTGTCCTCCTGGGTAACCCGTGTGACGGATATAAGACTTCTCAGTCCATTTTTTACCAGTTAAAACAATTTTTTCTGCGTTGATAATAACCACGTTATCTCCACAATCTACATGAGGAGTAAAGTTTGGTTTGTATTTACCTCTAATTAGCTTTGCTACCTTAGAAGCTAGACGACCCAACGTTTGCCCGTCTGCATCAACTAAAACCCACTCCTTATTAACGGTAGCTTTGTTTGCTGATACTGTTTTGTAACTTAATGTGTTCATAATTACACTATTAGTTTTTGTTTATTAATAATTAATTTTACCTTAAAAAAGGAGTGCAAATCTACTGCTTTTTATTTGATTGACAAATAGTGTTTTGTATTTATTTTATTGTTAAAGGATTAATGGGTTTTGCCGTTTAATATTTTACATTATCCAATTAAATAATAATGTTGTTTTTAACTAATTAAAGATTGATAAGAAATTAAGTATCCAAGAGGATAGATATGTTTTTTTCATAGAACAACAATTTTAGTTAATGCTGAAAAAACAAAAACCTCAACAAAAAGTTGAGGTTTTTAAGTATTTTCATATTTAAAAAAATTAGAGCATCACTCTCCATCCATAAGGATCTTTAGATTTATTTGTTTGAATATCTGTAATTGCTTTCTTTAGGGTTTCTGCAAAAGGAGTTTCTAGTTTTGGTAAATCATAATCCGTCCCTTGATATCCAAAACCAGCGATTGGCGAGATCACTGCAGCGGTTCCCGCTCCAAACATTTCTTTTAAACTTCCACTTTGCGCAGCAGCAATAACCTCAGAAACTGAAATTTTTCTAACTTCTACATCAATTTTTAAATCTTTAGCAATTTGTATTACACTTTTACGAGTAATTCCGTCTAAAATACGATCGCTAGTAGGACTTGTGATTAATGTGTCATTAATTCTGATAAATATATTCATTGCACCGGCTTCTTCAATATATTCATGCGAATTATCATCCGTCCAAATTACTTGATTATATCCTTTTTCTATAGCTAATTGTGTTGGGTAAAATTGAGCAGCATAATTTCCACCAGCTTTTGCAAAACCAACACCACCATTTGCAGCACGTGCATAGTTCTCTTCAATTAAAACCTTTACTTTTCCTGCAAAATAAGCTCCAGAAGGCGCGGTACAAATAATAAATTTGTAGGTATCTGCGGGAGAAGCATGAAACCCTATTCCTGAGGCAAGCATAAAAGGTCTTATGTACAATGAGCTACCTTCATTTTTAGGAATCCAATTATTATCCACTTCTAATAATTTTTTTAAACCATTCATAAAAATGTCTTCAGGAATCTGAGGAATTACCAAACGTTCTGCAGATTTATTTAGACGCTTCCAGTTTTCTAAAGGTCTAAATAACATTGTGTTTCCTTCTGTATCTTTGTACGCTTTCATTCCTTCAAAAATGGATTGTCCGTAATGAAAAATCTTTGCAGCTGGATCTAAAGATATAGGTGCATATGGCTTAATAACAGGTGTTTGCCACTCTCCATTAACAAAATCACATTCTAACATATGGTCAGAATATACACTGCCAAAAGGTAAATTGTCAAAATTAACAGTGTTTATTTTCGACGTTTCTATATGTTGAATTTCTATATTAGATTTCATTCTATTTTGGTTGATTTATATCGCAAATGTACATAAATTATTCATCTGACAAAATACCAAATCATTGCTTTATACTCTTTAAAATATGTACTTTTGTTGTTTATTCAAAAAAATTAAAAATTATGAAAAATTTAGTACAACTTTGTTTCTTTATCTTGTTTGGTTTAACCGCTTGTAAAGAAGTAAAGAAAACAAACAACGAAGTTGCAGAAACAAAACAAGAGGTGGTTTACGATTCTTTTGGAGCTAAAGTATCTTTGGATGGCGCAATAACTTCAGAAGCCTTATTGTCAAAATTTAAAATGATGAAAGCGGGTGATTCAATTAACGTGAAATTTACTTCTACTGTTAAAGATGTATGTTCTAAAAAAGGATGTTGGATGAGACTATCGTTAGCTGATGATTCAGAAACAATGGTTCGTTTTAAAGATTATGGATTCTTTGTCCCTTTGGACTCTAAAGGAAGAGAAATTGTTTTAAAAGGCAAAGCTTTTATAAAAGAAACCTCTGTAAAAGAACTACAACATTATGCTGAAGATGCAGGGAAAACAGCAGAAGAAATAGCAAAAATTACATCTTCTAAAATAGAATATACTTTTTTAGCAGATGGCGTTTTAATGACGAGAAAAATGTAAAACTTGTACTCGTGTTTTTGAGTAATGTTTTGCGGAATGTATAAAAATTCGCTTGTTGTAAAATAGAGAATGGTTTAATTAAATAATTATGAAAAGAGAAATTCTAATAACTTCAGATGGTTCTACAACGATCAATTTGCCAGAGTTAAATGAGCAATATCACTCAAAAAATGGTTCAATTAACGAGTCATATCATGTTTTTATTAATAGTGGGCTAAGGCAGGTTAAATCCGATGTTGTTTCAATCTTAGAAATTGGTTTTGGAACCGGTTTAAATTGTTTTATAACATATCTAGAGGCTGAAAAAGAAATTGATTATGTTGGTGTTGAGGCTTATCCCGTTACCTCAGAAGAAGTGGAAAAGATGAACTTTATTTCTGTGTTAAATGCGGAAAAAGATAAAGCTTCTTTCGAAAAAATTCATAACGTTCCTTGGGAAGAAAAACATCAAATTTCCAATAAATTTTCACTCACAAAAAGGAAACAATTTTTTGAAGATATCGATGATAAAAATGCTTTTAATTTAATCTATTTTGATGCATTCGGTGCACGAGTTCAGCCTCAATTATGGACTGTAGAAATCTTTCGTAAAATGTTTGATTCTTTAAAAGAAAACGGAATTTTAGTGACCTATTCTGCAAAGGGAAGTGTTAGAAGAGCAATGCAAGAAGTTGGTTTTATAGTAGAGCGTTTGCCTGGTCCTCCAGGAAAAAGAGAAATGTTGCGTGCTATAAAACCAGTAGCTTAAACTAAATAATTTGTATGGAATTCAAAAGAAAATTTGGCAGAAAAAAGAAAACAAAACCTACAAAAGGAATTTTTCTAATCCTATTGTTAGCCATTGCCATTATTCTTTGGTTTAGGATAGAAGATATAATGAATGCATTATTCTAAAAAATGCATTTTTTTTGAAGGTATTTTCTGCTTTTCGCACTCACTTTTTACTAAAAATAAAAAAGAGCCCAAAGAATTGTTTTAATTAAGGCTTCATTTGTTTGTTCTCTTCATTAAAGTAAAAGTTATTTTTTAAAATATCTTCCTTTCCAATTATATTTAAAAAAAAGTGAGTTACATATAATTAAAATGTTAAAAAAAGGATAGAATAAACTTACTAAAATATACCATTTATAAAAAGAAAATTTGTGCTCAAAAAACTTGATTGTTGACGAAAATAAAAACAAATCAACTATCATTTTTATTGAAAAAGGAAGCCACAACAATTCTATAGTTTCAGTACACAGAAAATAAATAACCAAGAAATTTGTCTTAAGAACCAATAGGCCAATTAGCTTAACTTTAAGAGAACTAAAATTACCAGTTTTAGCGGCCCATCTTGTTCTTTGGTTTATTAAATCGCTCCAGCTTTTTACAGGTAAAGTAGTTACAATTGCTTCTTTTGATTTTAAATAGTGAACACTTTTTTTATCCTTTTTTATAAATTTTTCAAAAAGAAAAACATCATCACCACTTGCAATATTATTATTTCCCTCAAAGCCATTGAGATTTTTAAATTCTTCTCTTGTATATGCAAAATTTGCTCCATTGCATAAAAAAGGGAAATTAATACCAAAACCACCAATTGTGCATCCCTGCATACTCATAAAATCAAGTAATTGAAACTGCTCTAAAAAATTATGTTCAACTTTATAATCAACAGGAGCAACAACCATATGTGGCTTTTTGTATTGAATAAAATTATCTAAACTTTTTAACCAATTTATAGGAAGCGTACAATCTGCATCCGTAGTTAAAATCCAATTGTTTTTTGCAATTGAAATTGCAGTTGTAATCGCATCTTTTTTTGGGGAGTTTGAAATTCTATTATTTTTTATGATACGAATGTTTGTTCCATCAAGGCAGTGAGTGTTTAGTTTGTTTTTGTTTTCTGATACCTTGTTAGGAATAGCAGATAGGAAGTTGTTGATTATTTCAATAGAATTGTCAGAGGAAGAATCATCAACTAAAACAAATTCTACAAGTTTGTTAGAATAATTAATTTTAGAAATAGACGCTAGTAAATGAGGTAGGTTTTCAGCTTCATTTCTAAAAGGAATCACCACAGAAAAAGAAGTTGAATTGTTTTTTGATATTTCATTAAACTCATCAACCTTTTTAAATCCAATTGTTAAAGAAATAATTAGAATTGTGTAAAATGTAAATGTGAAAACTAAAAGCCAAATCATTTTATAAAATTAGATTTAAAAGTTAACACAAAATAGCTTCCAATAATTGCTGGTAACACAAAATTAAGAATCCACATAATTGATGTGATTGATAAGATAATAACTGGTTCTATATTAAAAAATGAAAAGACCCAAACAGCAATAGTTCCTTTTAAAATCAAGTCAAATAAGGTTAGCATTGGTAGTACTGAGGCAATTAAATAAACAGAAGTAATTGCAGAAAGTGCATCAGAATAAGAAATATCAATTTTAAAAATTAACAATAAAAAATAAAATTGATGAGAGAAAGTTACGAATCGTAAAAACGAAAAAAGACACACTTTTAGATTTAAAGGTATAGAAATTTTACTTGTAAAAGCTTTTGTCTTTTTGTACAAAGAATTGATGGAGTTAACCTGTTTCGCAATAAAAAATAAAATAGTAAGTACAAAAAAAAGTAAAAGAATAACTTTAAAATTTTGATAGAAGTCAATTCTAATTTTGTGCTGAAAAATAAAATAACTAAAACCAATACTTCCAAAGACAAGCGTCATTAATAGCTGATAAAAATTACCAACTAAGTTTAAACCTAAAATTTGATTTCGCTGTTTTTTTTCATAAAACATTGCTTTAGCGCCATATTCTCCAATTCTGTTTGGTGTTATTAATGAGGTGGTTAAAGAGGCTAAACTCTGAATTAAAGCTTTTTTGAAAGAATACTTGTGAATAAATGAAATTAGTAATTGCCATTTACAAATTTCAAAAAACCAATTAAAAGTGGTGTAGATTATAAGAATCGAGCAGTTTTTGAGTGTAAAAACATTGTTTTCTTTTAAATTTACATAAAAAACAGAAAATTTTAATTGTTCGTTTTCTACCAATTTTAGGTAAATAAAATACCCACAACCAATTACAATCGATAGTTTTATTATCAAAGAAAAGAATTGCTTAGTTTTGTGTGAAAGTGAATTATACATTGTTTGCAAAGTAATAAATAATCATCAGTATGTTTGATTTTACATACAAAAACGATTTGCGATTTTGGCGGTAGAAAAAATTATTTTAGGAATTGATCCAGGAACAACAATTATGGGTTTTGGAATCATAAAAGCTGTTGGTAAAAAGATGGAGTTTATTCAAATGAATGAATTAATGTTGAAGAAATATGACGATCATTACCTTAAATTAAAACATATTTTTGAACGTACAATTGAGTTAATAGACACTTACAATCCAGATGAAATTGCAATTGAAGCTCCGTTTTTTGGCAAGAATGTACAATCGATGTTAAAGTTAGGTAGAGCGCAAGGAGTTGCAATGGCGGCTGGTTTATCGAGAGAAATTCCGATTACCGAATATTTGCCAAAGAAAATCAAAATGGCAGTAACAGGAAATGGAAATGCAACTAAAGAACAAGTTGCTTTAATGTTAAAGTCATTATTGAATTTAAAAGAACTTCCAAAAAACCTAGATGCAACAGATGGTTTGGCAGCTGCAGTTTGTCATTTTTATAATTCAGGAAAAGTGGTTGGAGGTAAAAATTATACAGGTTGGGCGAGTTTTGTAAAACAGAATGAAAAACGAGTTAAGAAATAATGGCGGGTATCTACATCCATATTCCATTTTGTAAACAAGCATGTTTTTATTGTGATTTTCATTTCTCTACCTCTTTAAAAAATAAGAATGAAATGATTTTATCTCTCGTAAAAGAGATAGAAATTAGAAAAGAGGAGTTGCAAAATGAAATTATAGAAACTGTTTACTTTGGTGGAGGAACCCCAAGTATTTTATCAGTTGATGAAATTCAAACTCTAATTGATGCTGTATATAAGAACCATAATGTAATCGAATCGCCAGAAATTACCTTAGAAGCAAATCCGGATGATTTATCCAACGAAAAAATTATAGAACTTTCAAAATCTCCAATTAACAGATTAAGTATTGGGGTTCAATCTTTTTTTGAGAAAGATTTAAAATTAATGAACAGGTCGCACTCTTCAGTCGAGGCTAAAAACACATTGTCTGTGGCTATGGACTATTTTGATAATATTTCTGTAGATTTAATTTATGGAATTCCTGATTGTACAAATGAAGAATGGAGAGAAAATATACAAACAGCATTGGGTTTTGGGGTGTCTCATATATCTAGTTATGCGCTAACTGTAGAACCAAAAACAGCTTTAGAAACTTTAATAGCGAAAGGGAAAATTAAAAATGTTGATGAAGAAAAAGCGCAAGAACAGTTTTATATTTTAATTGAAGAATTAGCCAAGGCAAACTTTGTACATTATGAGCTTTCTAACTTCGGTAAAGAAGGTTTTTTTAGTCAGAATAATTCATCTTATTGGTTAGGTAAACCATATTTAGGTATTGGTCCTTCTGCACACTCTTTTAAAGGAAAACAAAGAAGTTGGAATTTGAAAAATAACACCAAGTATATAAAAGCAATTCAAGAAAATGTGCTTCCAATAGAAAGAGAAATTTTAACAGAAATAGACGGTTATAATGAATATATTATGACAGGTTTAAGAACAATTTGGGGTGTTTCTTTTTCTAAAATTAAAAATGATTTTGGTGTAAAATATATCACATATTTAGAGAAACAATCTCAGAAATATATTGATAAAGGATTATTGTATATCGAAAACGAAATACTAAAAACCACTCAAAAAGGGAAGTTTTTATCAGATGGAATAGCATCAGATTTATTTATGATAAATTAAGTAATTCAACTATATTAAAAAAGAAAAAAGTACGGTATAAATGAAAGCAGTTATAGAATATAATTCTAGAAAAATAGAAGTAAACATATCTAATCCAATAGATATTTCAATTCCTTTAGATGTTAAAAAAGACAGTATTAATGCTTGGGGTGTTAAAGATCCAAAGATTTTTCCAGAAATAGTAGATGGTCATGAAATAAGTGTATCAAGTGGTGCTGTGGTTAATTTTAATAATATCCATTTTAATCCACATTCTCATATTACACACACAGAATGTGTTGGTCATATTACCAAGGAAGTGCACTCTGTAAATAAAAATTTAAAATATTTTATTTTTTTAGCTGAGGTAGTTACGGTTGTTCCAGAAAGTGATGGTAAAGACTTTTTTATATCAGAAAAACAATTAAAAACAGCTTTAAAAAATAAGAAAAGAGATGCCATTGTTATAAGAACGTTGCCAAATTTAAAGGATAAGAAGTCAATGAAATACTTGAATACAAATCCACCTTACTTATTGGAAGAAGCAGCCATTTATTTGAGAGAAAAAGGAATAAAACACTTGTTAGTAGATTTACCTTCAGTAGATAAAGAAAAAGATGGTGGAGCTCTTTTAGCTCATAATGCTTTTTGGAACACTCCAGGAGAAGTAAGAATGAATGCTACAATAACAGAGTTTATATACGTACCAAATGAGGTTGAAGACGGAGAGTATTTATTGAATTTAATGATTGCTCCTTTCGAAAATGATGCAACTCCGAGCAAGCCGATTCTTTATGAAATTATAAAATAGGATGGATTTAGAGGAGCTGCGAGATTTCTGTATGTAAAATAATCAATATAAAATAAGAATTTTGATTAACGCAAATACGTTTGCACTGATAACATAAAATCGAATTTGTGAATTTGTAAAATGAGAAAGCAAGAACTTCGAAAAATATACAAGCAGAAACGCAAGGAGTTAACGGCTATTGAGATTGACTGTTGCCAAGAAAATATTTACCAACAAGTTTTTAAAATCGATTTTTATAAAATAAATACAATTCATATCTTTCTATCAATAGAACGATTGTTAGAAGTGAATACAAATCCAATAATCGATTTTTTATTATTAAAGAACAAGATAATTGTTGTTAGTGTTAGTAATTTTTCTACAAATACATTAACCCATTTTTTGTTTGATAGAAAGACAAAGTTAAAAGTTAGTTCCTACGGGATTCCCGAACCGGTAAACGGAATAGAAATTGATGCTAAAAAAATAGATTTAGTATTTGTTCCTTTATTAATTTCTGATAAAAAAAATTACAGAGTTGGTTATGGAAAAGGTTTCTATGATCGATTTCTTGCAGAATGCAAAGCAGATGTTAGAACGATTGGTTTAAACTTTTTTAAACCAGTTAATTGTATAGAAGATGTTAACGAGTTTGATGTTCCTTTAAACGAAATAATCTACCCGAAATAAACTTTTAAACGCCTCTTATTCTTTGTAAATTTGTCGAAGAAATAAAAAGGAATGGTTGTAAAAGGAAATGTAGTTGACATACTGAATAGGCGAATTTTCAAAGGAGAAGTTGAAGTTAAAAGCGGTAAAATTGTTTCTGTAAAAGAAGCAAACCACAATCAAGAAAATTACATTTTACCTGGTTTTATAGATGCGCATATCCATATAGAAAGTTCCATGTTAGTTCCTTCAGAATTTGCAAAAATAGCTGTAAAACATGGTACAGTTGCTACTGTTTCTGATCCGCATGAAATTGCCAATGTTCTTGGTGTAAAAGGTGTAGCGTTTATGATTGAAAACGGAAAGAAGGTTCCGTTAAAATTCAATTTTGGCGCTCCAAGTTGTGTGCCTGCAACATCTTTTGAAAGTGCAGGAGCAATTATAGATGCAGATGATATTAAACGAATGATGGAAAATCCAGACATTAAATATCTCGCAGAAATGATGAATTACCCTGGTGTTTTATTTGATGATGCTGATGTTTTAGAAAAAATTCAACACGCAAAAGATAATCACAAACCAATCGATGGTCATGCGCCAGGTTTAAGAGGAGAAGATGTCACTACATATATTTCTGCTGGCATTTCTACAGATCACGAATGTTTTTCTTTTGATGAAGCTTTAGAAAAGTTGCAGAAAGGAATGAAGGTGATTATAAGAGAAGGTTCTGCTGCTAAAAACTTTGAAGCTTTAATAGAATTACTTCCAGAACATTTTGAAAACATGATGTTTTGTTCTGATGATAAACATCCAGATGATTTATTATTAGGCCATATAAATCAGTTGTGTGAAAGAGCAGTTGCCAAAGGAATTGATGTTTTTAAAGTATTACAAGTAGCTTGTGTAAACCCTGTAAAACATTATAATTTAGAGGTTGGGTTATTACAAAAAGGAGATGATGCAGACTTTATTGTTGTAGATAGTTTAGATAAATTCAATGTTTTAGAAACTTATATAAATGGTGAGTTAGTTGCTAAAAATGGAGATAGTTTGATAGAGTCTGTTCCTTTTGAGATTTTAAATAATTTTGACACTGATAAAAAGAAAGTTACTGATTTTAGGTTTGAGTCTTCTGTTGAAAAAATTAGAGTTATAGAAGCTTTAGATGGTGAATTAGTAACAAATCAGATTGAATCATCCTCTTTAATTGCTGATGGTAATTTAGTTTCTGATACAGCAACGGATGTTTTAAAAATGACGGTTGTAAACCGTTATAAAAACTCAAAACCTGCAATTGCATTTATTAAAAATTTCGGAATAAAAGAAGGTGCAATTGCAAGCTCTGTAGGTCACGATTCACATAACATTATTGCAGTTGGCGTATCTGATGAGGCTATTTGTAAAGCCGTAAATTTAATTATAGAAAATAAGGGAGGTGTTTGTGCTGTAAACGATTTAGGATCGAAAATAGTTTCATTGCCAGTTGCAGGAATCATGTCTGATTTATCTGCAGAAGAAATTGGTAAATCATATGCTGAATTAGATAAAATGGGAAAACAAATGGGAAGTAAATTACGTGCACCCTACATGAGCTTGTCTTTTATGGCGTTGTTGGTAATTCCATCTTTAAAATTATCTGATAAGGGTTTGTTTGACGGAACTTCTTTTAAATTTACCTCACTTGAAATAAAATAAAAGTTGATAAACTAGTATAGCCCTGATTAAACGGCCTGTTTGAGCTCTTTTTGAAGAATGAAAAAAAGCGAGTAGTGAAAGCAGGAAATAGCTTCAAATAAAATGGTACTTTAGCCATTCTAATAAAATAAAATAATGAGTTTACTACAAGATTTAGAGGGTAGAAGTGGAAGTCAATGCGAATTATGTGCTTCAAAAGATAATTTAGCAATTTACGAATTAAAACCAACGTCTTCCGCGAGCGGAGGTGGAGTTGACGGAAGTTTGCTTGCTTGTGAAACTTGTAGAGCTCAAATTGATAACTCAGAAGCTACGGAGGCAAATCACTGGCGTTGTTTAAACGATTCTATGTGGAGTGAACAAAGAGCTGTAAAAGTAGTTGCTTGGAGAATGTTATCTCGTTTAAGAAACGAGGGATGGCCTCAAGATTTACTTGACATGATGTATTTAGATGATGATGATTTACGTTTTGCAAAAGAATCTGGAGATCATTTAGACGACAGCGAAAAGATAATTCACAGAGATGCGAATGGTGCTATATTACAAGCCGGAGATTCTGTTGTTTTAATTAAAGATTTAAAGGTAAAAGGATCTAGTTTGGTGGCAAAACAAGGTACAGCAGTCCGTAGAATTTCTTTAGATCGTGAAAACGCCAAATATATTGAGGGTAAAGTTGGTCCAACTCAAATTGTACTTATTACAGATTTCGTGAAGAAAATGCCAGATAAAGAGTAGTGTTTTTTTAAATTTTTACTGTGTAGACATAGAATTCATATTTGAATTATCATTATGATATATTTAGCTATTTAAAAATATAAAACGAACAAAATAAAATGAAAAATAAGATTTTGTTATTAGTAGGCGTTGTACTTTTTACTTCATGTGCGACTAAAAAATTTAAAGAAAAATGGTTAGAGAAAGAAGCGCCGGCAACTTTTAAAGCACGGTTTGAAACTACCCAAGGAAGTTTTGATATAGAAGCAAATAGGGAATGGTCTCCAAAAGGTGTAGATCGATTATATCAGCTAATAAAATATGGATATTATGATGATGTTGCTATTTATAGAGTAGTGCCTGATTTTGTTGCTCAATTCGGTATTCATAATGATTCTTTAATTAATAAAAGTTGGCAAAAAGGAATTGTAGATGAACCCGTAGTTCAAAAAAATGATGCAATGACACTTGCCTTCGCAAGAGGAGGAGTTGAAACAAGATCGAATCAGATTTTTATCAATTTAAAAGATAATTATCGTTTAGATGAATTAACCTACTCAGGTGTTTCTGGTTTTCCTGTCTTAGCAAAAGTAATTGAGGGGAAAGAGAATGTGATGAAATTTTATAGTGGTTATGGCGATAAGCTTGGCAGGCAACAAGAGAAAATTAATAAAAACGGAAATACTTTTTTAAGAAAGAATTACCCAAAAGTAGATTACATTATAACAGCATATCTAATAAAAGAATAAAATTACTGTTTATCTGCTTTTATTATTTCGTTTTTGTGTAGATATAAAAATTCGGATCTATTCTTATTTGTGAATTTTTAAGTTCTAAATCCATTTTCTTCAGTTTTTCTGAGGGGTAAATCCATCGTTCTTCTTTATTTATTAAAACTCTAATAGGCATTTTAAAGTCATCAACAACATTTATCCATCTGTAATTTAAAGTTTTGTTTTTAATAGAATATTCTAGTGTAGGTATTCTAATATCTCTTAAATATTGATTAAAAAAAGGCGTTAAATTAAAACCTGTTTCGATACTTAAGAAATTTTCAATTTGTTGTGTTGTAACTGTTTGATGATAAAATGTTTTGTTCATTTTCCTTAAAATAGAACGCCATTTGGCATCATTATCAATTAACTGTCTTAAAGTGTGAAGCATGTTCCCTCCTTTATTGTACATATCTCCAGAACCTTCATTATTTAAATGGTATTCACCAATAATAGTTCTCTTATTATTTATGGATTCTCTTAAACCAATTACATATTCTGATGCTGCTTTTTTACCATAGTAATAATCTAAAAATAAGCTTTCAGAGTAATTGGTGAAACTCTCATGAATCCACATGTCTGCAATATCTTTGTTGGTAATATTATTCGCAAACCATTCATGTCCAGATTCGTGAATTATTATAAAATCGAACTTTAAACCCCAGCCCGTTCCGGACAAATCGCGCCCCAAATATCCTTGCATATATTTGTTCCCATAAGTAACAGAACTCTGATGTTCCATACCTAAATAAGGTACTTCTACCAGTTTATAGCCATCTTTGTAAAAAGGATACGGCCCAAACCAATGTTCAAAAGCTTTCATCATTTTGGGCGCATCTTTAAAGTGTTTTTTTGCTTTTTCTAAATTATATTTCAGTACAAAATAATCCATGTCTAAAGGACCTTTTTCACCAGCAAAAATCTCAGAGAAATGGGCATAGTTGCCAATATTTACGTTTACCCCATAATTATTTATAGGGTTATTCACATACCAATTATAAGTTTTTGTATTTCCGTGGTCTTCAATACTCTCCAATTTACCATTTGAAATATCCATTAAATCAGAGGGAACATTAACACTAATTCGCATGCTTTCTACTTCATCATACATATGGTCTTTACAAGGCCACCAAACACTTGCTCCTAAACCTTGGCAAGAAGTAGCAACAAAATGATTTCCATTTTTATCTTTTTTCCACGAGAATCCTCCATCCCAAGGAGCTCTTATTGCTTCTTTTGGATTTCCCTGATAATGAACAGTTATAGTTTCCGTTTTTCCTATATGTTGATTTTTTATCAATTTTACAAAATGTGCATTTCCATCATGAATTACCTTTAATTCTTTACCGTCTTGCGTAACTTTAGTAATTTTTAAAGGTGCTTGTAAATCAATTTGCATGGTTTTATAAGCGCTTAAAACCTTGTATTTAATGGTGTTTTTTCCTGAAATATATTTTTTATTTGGATCTACTTTGATTTCTAAATGATAATACGTTAAATCCCACCAAATTCTCTCTTGAGTAATGCTACCTCTTAAACTATCTTGCCTTGTAAAATTGCTTTTTTTCTCAAGTAACTCTTGAGAGAGTGAATTTACAGAACAAATTATTGTCAAGAAAAACAAAATGTAACAACGATATTTCATAAATATTGTCTTTAATTGAAGTAAAAAAAACTTACCGTGCTTATAGTACGATAAGCTAAATAAAGTCATTTTCTATTTTGAAAGCTCTGTAAAGTACTTATAAAAATAAGGAATAGTTTCAATTCCTTTTAAGTAATTCCAAACGCCAAAATGCTCATTAGGAGAGTGAATTGCATCAGAATCTAAACCAAAGCCCATTAGAATAGTTTTGCTTTTTAATTCTTCCTCAAACAAGGCAACAATGGGGATACTTCCTCCACTTCTCTGTGGAATTGGGGTTTTTCCAAAACTTGTTTCATACGCTTTACTCGCCGCTTTATATGCGATATTATTTGTTGGTGTAACATAACCTTGGCCTCCATGATGAGGCGTGACTTTTACTTTTACCGATTTTGGAGCAATACTCTCGAAATGTTTTTTGAATAATTCAGTAATGTTTCTCCAATCTTGATTTGGAACTAAACGCATTGAGATTTTAGCAAATGCTTTGCTTGCAATTACTGTTTTTGCTCCTTCACCAATGTAACCTCCCCAAATGCCGTTTACATCTAAAGTTGGGCGAATAGAGTTGCGTTCGTTTGTAGAATATCCTTTTTCACCAAAAACCTCATCAATGTTCAAAGCGTTTTTGTATTTATCTAAAGAGAATGGGGCTTTCGCCATTTCTGTTCTTTCTTCAGTTGATAGCTCCTCTACATTATCATAGAAACCAGGAATCGTAATATGATTATTTTCATCATGTAAAGAAGCAATCATTTTGGTTAGGATATTAATTGGATTTGCAACTGCACCTCCGTAAAGTCCAGAATGTAAATCTCTATTCGGACCTGTAATTTCTACTTCAACATAACTTAAACCTCGTAAACCTGTTGTAATTGAAGGAATATCGTTGGCAATCATTCCTGTATCGGAAATTAAAATAACATCGTTCGCTAATTTTTCTTTGTTTCTAGGGACAAACCACGCTAAACTTTCTGAGCCAACTTCTTCTTCACCTTCAATCATAAATTTCACATTACAAGGTAAATTTCCTGCAGATGTCATGTATTCTAATGCTTTCACGTGCATGTACATTTGTCCTTTATCATCGCAAGCACCTCTTGCAAAAATGGCTCCTTCGGGATGAATTTCTGTGTTTTTAATTACAGGTTCGAATGGAGGAGAAGTCCATAATTCTATGGGATCTGCTGGTTGTACATCATAATGACCATAAACAAGCACCGTTGGTAAGTTTTTATCTATGATCTTTTCTCCATAAATGATGGGGTATCCCGGAGTTTCACACAATTCTACGTTATCGCAACCTGCTTCTTTTAGACTAGTTAAAACAAAATCGGCAGTTAATAAAACTTGTTTTTTGTAAGCAGAATCAGCACTGACAGAAGGTATTTTTAGTAAATCGATTAGTTCATTTAAAAATCGTTGTTTGTTGTTTTTTATGTAAGATTTTATATTGTTCATTCTAATTTGTTTTTTCTATCTCAAAAGTAGAAAAATTATTATGAACTGCTTTGCAGTTTGCAAGTATTGTTTATATTTGCATCCCAATTTAATTGGAAGTTGCAGGCGTGGTGGAATTGGTAGACACGCTAGACTTAGGATCTAGTGCCGCAAGGTGTGAGAGTTCGAGTCTCTCCGCCTGTACAGATAAAACCTCACTTATTGAAATCCAATAAGTTGGGGTTTTTTATTTTTTTTTGTGGTAAAAAGCCCACTTTGTAGATTATCAGTATCTATTTTAATTATGTTTTTTTGATAATACCCAATTACTCAATATTTTTCTGATAGAAACTTTTCTGGCTTTTGATAATACTTGAATTCGTATTCATAAGTCTGAAAAGTATTTATTCAAATAATATTTTATAAATTACAATTATTGCCTTACTTTAGTGCAGATTAAATAATGGTTCAATTTTAGTAGACCTGTCGTTTGGTTTACAGCTAAACGGGATTTTATAATCATATATTTTTTTCATTAGGACCTATCTTTAAAACTAAGAATTGAGAACAATTTTTGTAATGAAACATAGCTATATTGGTCATTTTTTTCAAAAAGTAATTATCAATTTTATATTTTTAACTTTTTGTGTCATTCAATCCTTCGGACAGCAAATTAATTATTTTTCTAATATTCAATACTTAACCTCCGATGATGGGTTGTCTCAAAATGAAATAACTTCGATAATTCAAGATCAGAAGGGCTTTGTTTGGATTGGAACTCGAGCAGGTTTAAATAGATATGATGGAACTAGCTTTAAGGAGTTTCAGAATGAAATAGGAAATTTTAACAGTTTAATAAATAATTCTATTGAAACTCTGTTTGAAGATAGCGAGGGAATTATTTGGATAGGAACAAAATCAAATGGTATTTCAAAGTATACCCCAGAGCTAGGGAGTTTTGAGAATGTTAGAAGTTACTCTGTAGCACCTACTATAGATGATGATTTACGCGTTCTTAGCATATGCGAAGGCACTGATGGTAATATTTGGTTTGGCACTTACCAGAAAGGACTTTTTATTTACAATAAAGAAAGTGGGAAAGTAAAGCAGATCTTTGATAGTCCTTTAATATATAATCTGCATAAATCTACAAATGGTTTTATTTGGGCGGCTACTTCGAGAGGAGCTATTAAATTTGATTTAAATGGAGCTTTTATCAAGCACTATAAAATAGGTAATACAAGTTCTCTTCAAGAAGACGTGTTAACGGGTATTTTTTATTTTGTTACTTGGGATAAAGGTTTAATTGTGTTAGATACATCAACCGATGTTTTTAGAAGGCTATCTATCAGGGATAGTGAATCATCTAGTAATTTGACAGACAATGCTTATTCGGTGTATTTAGATGATCAGAGAAATTTATGGATCGGTACTTGGGGATACGGTCTTTACAAATTTGATATTAAAACAGAAGCCTTCTCTAAGTTTGATTTGACACCAAACGAAAAAAATAAAGGAACAGAGTTATATAAAGATGTTATTTCGATTTTTCAGGATAATTCTGGGTTATTATGGTTTGGAACCGATGGTGGAGGTGTTGTAAAAGTAGATAACAGTTCAAATCAATTTACGTTTTTAAAAGGTAATCTTACTGATAATGACTTGCCGAGCGAACCTATTCGGTTTATCACAGAAGATAATAGCGGAGGGTTTTATGTGGGTGTTAAGGGGGATGATAATCTTTATTATTCAGAAAAAAATAACACTTTCGAAATATTGAAGATGCCAATAATTAATGGTAAAAAAAGGCGAAATGGTAAGTTGGAGATTAGAGCTTTATATCAAGATAATAGCGCTAATATATGGTTAGGAGATAATGCCTATTTGTATCATTTTAATAAAAAAAATAGGTCTCTGAAACAAGTTAATATTAGAAATCAAAAAAATAATAAGATTTGGGGTTTAAATAAGCTTACCGCACTATTTCAGACTAGCGATGGTGTTTTTTGGATTGGTACCCAGCAATATGGGGTGAAGAAGTCGATAGCTAGTGGAAACCCTTTTAATCAAACCTTTAAAACTACTTTGCGTAATGACAGGATTAGCGCATTTGTAGAAGATAAGAATAAGAATTTATGGATTGGTACATATAATGGTTTGGTTAAGTATATACCTAATTTAGATAGTTACACTAGGTACACCAAAGACCCAGGTGCTATTGCTACGCTTAGTAGTAATATAGTAATTTCAATACATGAAGACAACAAAGGTAATCTTTGGGTAGGTACCCCAAATGGTCTCAATAAGATTCAGCCACAAACAGATGGCCAGCTTAAATTTAAAGTTTATCAGGTTAGAGACGGACTGCCAAATAATTATATACACTCCATATTAGAAGATGATAAAGGTAATTTATGGATAAGCACTAATAAGGGTATTTCTAAATTTAATGTTAAAAAGGAAACTTTTTATAATTATGATGTAAATGACGGTTTACAGTCTAATAATTTTATGGAAAATGCTGCTTATAAAGACTCTCAAGGTAAAATGTATTTTGGAGGAATAAAAGGCATCAATAGTTTTTTTCCTGATTCTATTACAACTACAACAGTTCCAAAGGTGGTTTTGACTGAATTTAAAGTTAGTGGTCAGGAAGTAACATCAATTGAAAAGTTCAGTAATCGGAAAATTTTAAATAAGTCTATTGAATACAGTGACCATATAACTTTAAAAAGCACTGAAAATATTTTTTCTATTGCCTTTGCTGCTATAGATTATCGTTCAGCATCTCGTTACAGTTACACTTATAAAATGGAGGGTTTAGATACCGATTGGAATACTGTAACTTCACAGAGAAATATAACCTATTCCAAACTGAGGCCGGGGAGTTACGAGTTCAAGGTAAAAGTAGCCTCAGATAGTTATGCGTCCAATAATGATGTAACTAGTTTGAAAATTGAGGTTTTGCCTCCCCTATGGAGAACTTGGCCAGCTATAGTATTTTATGTTTTTCTTTTTGCGGGTTTACTATTATTGTACAGGTACTTTATTAATAAGCAACATGAATTAAGGCATAAACTCAATTTGGCAAAGATAAACCGGAAAAGGGATGAGGAAATGGCTGATATGAAAACACGATTTTTTACAAATGTAGCTCATGAAATACGAACACCTCTCTCTTTAATTTCAGGCCCTTTAGAAACCCTAATCGAAGATGGAGTTAATGAAGATCAAAAAAAGAGTTATCTAAATACTATTCACTACCATACAAAACGATTAAGCGGTCTTGTAGGTCAGCTACTTGATTTTAGAAAGTCTGAAAGCGGTAAAATGACACTTCAAGTGGTTAATAATGATTTCTCAAAATTTGTAAATGAAATCTTTATATCGTTTAAAGATTTAGCAGAAACTAAGGGTATTTCCTTTGAGCTAATCATGAAAGAGGCTGAGATTCCTTTAGTTTTTGATAGTAGTAAAATGGAAGTCGTGCTGTTTAACTTACTTTCAAATGCTTTTAAATATACAAATAACCACATTCAATTGCGTATTTCTTTGGATCGAGAATCAATCGATCACTCCTCTAATCATTCAGATTTTACCTCGTATTGTCAAATAGAGGTCATTGATAACGGCACAGGAATGAGTAAAGAAGTTATGGAACGAGTTTTTGATAGGTTTTATCAGTTAGCTAATATTGAGTCTATTAATTTAATTGGAACTGGAATAGGATTAGCTTTAACAAAAGATATTGTTGAGTTGCATCATGGTTCAATTGAGGTCTCTAGTGAAAAAGGAAAAGGGAGTGTGTTTATGGTAAAGATACCTCTTGGAGCAGATCACTTTTCAAAAGAGCAATTTATCAAAGATTTTAAAAAGGCAGAGGACTCTAGTCATTACCAAATAACTCGATTGCCTATTAATTCTGAGTTAATTGATCCTCCTAAAAAGAGTTCAGAAGGATTGTTAACTTTGTTAATAGTAGAGGATAACCTTGAAATAAGAACTTTTGTAAAGGCTGTTTTTAGTTCTGATTACAATGTTATCGAGGCTGTTAATGGTAGAGATGCTTTAAAAGTGATTTCAAAAACACCACCAGATTTGATTATTAGTGATTTAATGATGCCTGAGATGGATGGTCTTAGTTTTTGCAAAACCCTTAGATCTCAGGAATCTACTTTGCACATTCCTTTAATTATGCTAACGGCACGCACGGCTGCTTTAGTTGAAGAAGAAGGTTATGATTCTGGTGTAGATATATTTGTGACAAAGCCTTTTAGCCCCAAGGTCCTTCAGTCTCAAGTTGAAAGTTTGTTGAATAGTAGGAAATATTTGAGAGAGTATTTTAATAAGACAATCAGCTTGTCTAAAACTGAAGATCAAATACCTTCCTTAGATGAGAAATTTCTTAAAAGACTCATGAAATTGGTTGAAAGTAACTTAACAAATAATGAACTTAATAGAGAATTTCTTGCCTCGAGTATGGCTTTAAGTCCTTCAACACTTTACAGGAAGGTTAAAAGTATTACAGGTTTAAATATTACTGTTTTTATCAGATCTATAAGATTAAAAAAAGCGGCCCAAATGATAGCAGATAATGAGGATACGATTTCTGGTATTGCTTATACTGTAGGTTTTAATGATCCTAAATATTTTAGGAAATGCTTCGTTAAACAATTTGGTGTGAACCCTTCACAATTTAATAAAACTCTTCCTTAATAAGTTTAAGTAGAAACTTTGCTTTATTTGAACCTCTAATTTGCCCTATGTGACCCCTCACGTAGATGGTAATTATTGCCACCTTTGTGATAATGAAAAATAAAGTTAAGAATAAAGTTAAATTAAATTTGATATGGCAATCTGTGATTTTTGCTTTGCTATTAATAATATTTATTTCCTTAATTATATTTGCGTAATAATATCGTTAAAGGTATTTATTTGTAGACCTCATTTTTTTTCGTTCAAGTTTCAATTTCAAACGAAAGTCTATCCTCTTTAATTTTCTTTATCAGTATTCTCAAGTTAAAATTATCTAATTCCCTATTTATGCTAAAAGGAAGGCCTTTGTTCTTATCTGGTTTTGATGAGTAGAGAATTCAATATTCTATTTTTGTTGTGCTTTAAAGAAGATAAACGAAATCATATTCTGTGTAATCCGCCCCTTTGAAATTTAACTTTCTTAAAAACATTGAAAAATATGTAATCACCTTCATTGCATCTCACTTAATTTCTTATCTATTAGATTAGAAAAAGTTTTTTTTATATCGGGTGTATAATATATTATTGAATTTTGTTTTTTTTTGTCGTTTTTGACAGAGTTTTATTATTTAAAAAACATAAAGCTTTTCTTTTTAGTTCATTTTAAATGAGCTCTAATTTATTTTTAATAATGATATATGTTGTATTTCGAAGTATAATTGAGATTTTTCGCTTATGGACTTAAAATACCCTTAATTGAACTTATTTTACTCCATTAAAAGTTAATTATTCTCCAAATTTGCGGAGATATTAATGAACCAGGTATAGTATTTTGTAGATAGAGGCATTCTTAAGATTGCTTTTGCATATAGAAGATTCCCCATTAATCTACTTAACATGTTTTATCATTGCGTAAAAACAATAATAAAATTGAAAAGTTAATTAGATTTTCATTAGGATTAGAAACAGGACAATTAACTAGTAAAAATTAACTCAACGTATTATGACAAACAAATTAAAACGGCTCTTTCTTAATAAAAAAAGTGAAAACTCAGTTTTCTCTTTAAAATTAAGAATTCCATCATGCTTTATGATGTTATTATTCATAAGTGTGTCTTCTTCGTCTATAATTGCTGCAGGCGGTCTAGAGAACTTTAGTAATGATAGCAATTCAATTGTTCTTATGCAACAAACCATTTCTGGAGTTGTAACAGATAATACTGGTATTCCTTTACCGGGTGTTAGTGTATTCATAAAGGGCACAACCAAAGGTACTTTTACAGATTTTGATGGTAAGTATACTTTAAATGTTGATGCTGGTCAGGTTGTAGAATTCTCATACATAGGCTTTAAATCGCAGTTGGTAACAGTTGGGGATAGCACCACTTATAATATTTCTTTAAAAGAAGATGCTGCTCAATTAGATGAGGTTGTAGTTGTTGGATATGGTACTCAGAAAAAGTCGTCATTAACAGGATCGGTTTCTACCATACAAGCAAAAGAGTTAGTACAAGTGCCAGTTACTAATACGACACAATTATTGACTGGACGTACACCTGGAGTGTTAACTAGACAGTTTTCAAGTGAACCAGGTAATGATGCTGCAGCCATTCAGATTAGAGGGTTTGGTAATGCTTTAGTTCTAGTTGATGGTATTCAGCAAAATATAGCAACAGTAGATCCTAATGATATTGAGTCTATTAGTGTATTAAAAGATGCTTCCGCCGCTATTTATGGTATTGCTGCCGGTAATGGGGTAATATTAATAACAACAAAACGTGGTAAGGAAGGTAAAGTAGATATTTCTTTTCACAACAATATAAGTTTTCAAAATCCAACACGTTTTCAAAAACGTATAGGGGCGTTAGATTATCTTAAATTAGGATTTGCTAATGATGGTTTAGGTGCTGTGGATGGAGAAGTGCAGTTAGAATTATATGAGTCTGGAGAGAAAACTACCGATACTGATTGGTATAGAACAGTTTTTACTGATTGGACACCATTAATTCAAAATAATTTAAGTGCTCGTGGTGGTTCTAAAAGCTTAAAATATTTTGCTTCCATCGGTAAATCTAATCAAGAGAGTGTTTATCGCTCTGGAGATTTAGATTTTGTACGCCATAATGGTAGAATTAATGTAGACGCAAAAGTAAATGATAAGTTATCAGCTACTTTTGATATGTCTTACCGATTAGGAGAACGAAAGTCACCTCTAATCACTCCAAGTCAGATGTTTAACGCTTTACAAAAAGTTCCCCCAATAGATTTGGGTATTTTTCCAAATCCAGATAGAACAACTACCGGTCCTTATGCACAAACAAGAAGAGATAAAGGAGGAGGGTCTCAAGATAGGTTAGAAGAGCGCACAGCTGCCTCTATAGAGTTAAAATATGACCTAAATAATATAACTCCTGGATTGTCTGCTCGAGCACGTTTCGATTATTATTCTACTTTAAATAAAAGCAAATCAGTTTCCAGAGCATTCGACAGATATCGTTATGCTCCCGGAGAGGCAGATCCAAGCGATCCTATTTATAATGGAGATTATCCATATATTCCGCTTGGTCCAAGTCAAAATCCAGGTAGCATTCGTGAGACTGTATCAAATGGAAGTAGAGAGCGGTCTTATTTTAGATTGGATTACAAAAATAGTTTTGGAGGACATAATTTTAGTGCATTAGCCTTAACAGAATATATAAACACCAAATCAGCATACTTATCAGCTTCTGGTAGAGAGCTATTGTCGGGTGCTATACCCTTTCTTACCGCTGTAAACCCAACAACAATTGAAGCTTCAAACGGGGAATCTGCAACTAAAATACTAAGTTATGTTGGTCGTTTTAATTATAATTACAAGAAGAAATATCTTTTAGAGGCTTCTGTGCGTGTCGATAAATCTTGGAGGTTCAAACCTGGATTTAGAACCGGTTATTTTCCAAGTGTTTCAGCAGGATGGCTGCTTTCTAAAGAGAAATTTATAAGTAACATAAATGCAATAAACTTTTTAAAGTTAAGAGCGTCTTATAGTGAGACCGGTAACGAAAATATCCCAGGTAATTATGCGTACTTAACTGCTTTTAGCATTTTAAATCCCCTTTCGCGAGCGGGTATTAATTTAGGAGATGGTGTAACAGGTGTAATTAATGACACGCGTCTACCAAATGACAATACATCTTGGCTAACATACAAATTAGCAAATATTGGTTTAGATGGTCGTTTATGGAAAGGGCTTCTTGCTTTTGAATTAGATGTGTTTTATCGATTGGAGGATGGAGTCTTTGGTACTGCGAATGATTTATATCCTGTATCTATAGGGGCGGGGCTACCTTTATTAAATATTATAAAAAGAGATGATAGAGGATTTGAAGTTTTGTTAAAACACGATAACCGAATAAATAAAAATTTTAAGTATAATATAAGTGCAAACTTTTCTTTTGCACAAAAGAATATTGTAGAAAATTCTGAAGTTCTGGATGAAGATCCAGAAATAGCTGCAATACAGCAAAGAGAAGGTTTTAGAAACAATCGTTTCTTTGGTTTTAAATCAGATGGGCTTTTTAACACTCAGGAAGAAATAGACAATCATGCCGATCAGGATGCCGCAGGCAATACGACTCTGAAACCAGGAGACATTAAGTATGTAGATCAAAATGGTGATGGGTTTGTAGACATAAAAGATAATGTAGTAATTGGGTATGGGGTGAACCCAGATATCTCTTTTGGTCTTAATTTGGGTTTAACTTATAAAAATTTATCATTATCAGCTTTATTTCAAGGGGCTGCTCGTTTTAGTACATATTTTAATGGTGCGGCGGCTGGAGCTTTCAGTAATAATACAGTACCTTATGATTATCAGCTTAAATATAGTTGGACACCAAGCCCAGATGATCCTAATGTAAACATTAATCCAGATGCACAATTACCATATATCACTTCAGGAGGTGAAGGCTTAAATGCAAATAGTTCAAGAACTTCTGATTTTTGGTTAAGACCTAACGATTACATTCGACTAAAGAATTTAAATATTAATTATACTTTTGATAAAGAATTGGTAGAATCTGTTGGTCTGAGGTCTTTAGATCTTTATTTAGCTGCTTCAAATTTATTTACCTGGGATAAGTTAGGGATTTATAGTGGTCAATTTGATCCAGAAACAAGAAGTGGCGGTGCCGGAGGTGGTCCGGTTACAGCAAGTTCAGGGATTAACACTCAAAATGGACGTTCTTATCCAATTCAAAAAACAATAACCTTAGGGGTTAAGGTTTCACTATAATTTAATATATGATGAAAAAAAGAAATTCAATAACATTAAAAACTAAGGTTATGAAAAATAAAATATACATACTGTGTATTGGTCTTTTAATTGGCCTAAGCAGTTGTTCAGATGAATTTGTGCAAGTAGATCCTACAAACCTTATAACAGATAGTCAAGTTTGGCAAGATCAAAACTTAGTAAATGCTTTTTTAAATAACGTTTACAATAGTTTAGAGTTTTCAGATTTAACAGGAGAACAGAATTTTAATCAAGCACTTATTGCAAGTATGGGGATGGAGCTTAGAGTCTATGATGCATGGCAAAATCCCTATAAGAGATCTTTAGAAATAATAAATCCAAATGGTGCGCACTCTTCTTTGGGCTATTTTAAATGGGGTCCATTGAGAGATTGTAATCTTACAATAAAAAAATTAAGAACAGAATCTAAGTTATCGCAAGACTTTATTGATAAAAAAATAGCGGAAGCACGTTTTTTAAGAGCCTACATTTATTTTGAAATGGTAAAGCGTTATGGCGGTATGCCTATAATTACCGAACCGCAAGATATAGACACCCCTGTTGAGGAATTATTTGCAAGCCGTAATAGCGAGCAAGAATTATATAATTTCATAATTTCAGATCTTGAGGAGGCGGCACAAAACTTACCAACAACCGCGAGTGCTGCATCAGGTAGAGCAACGAAATGGGCTGCTCTAGCTTTATTAACAAGGGCTGCAACTTATGCAGGAAGTATAGGTGAATTTGGAGATATGCAACTAGATGGTTTATTAGGTATTTCTGATCCGCAACCTTTTTGGCAAAAGGCCTATGATACTGCTAACATGATTATTAACGAAAGTGGACACGGTTTATATAAGAAACATTCAGATAAGGCTATTAACTTTCAAGAGTTATTTACAGATGAAGATAACACAGAGGTTATTTTTTCACAAAAATTTGATACAGATTTAAAAGCACATAACTGGTCAGTTCTAGGCCAACCTCGAGGTATCGGGTTTAATCGTGGTTGGTGCGGAAATTATCATGTATTTTGGGATACTGTGAAACTTTTTGATTTTGTAGATGGTAGTTCAGGTGCCATTTCAGATAGTGAATTAACGTCTAGGAGATGGTCTTCTGATGCTTTATTTGGGCAACGTGATCCTCGATTCAGAGCATCTGTATTTTATCCAGAAGCACCCTGGAAAGGATCTATGTTTACATCACATTGGAATACTACTAATATGGATAGCGCTCCAGAAGGTTGGAGTAAGAAGTCGTTTATTCGAAATAGAGGTCGTACGGGGTTAATGATAAGAAAGCGTGTAAATGAGAGTCTTGTCTTACCTCCAGCGAATTCAGATGGTACGGATTATATTGTATTTCGTTTAGGTGAAGTTTATCTAAATTTGGCAGAAGCAGCCTTTCATCTAAATTTAGTTAGCGATGCTACAATGGCAATTAATACCTTGAGAAATCGCGCAGGTATGCCCGACCGTGTAAGTCTTACTTGGGAAAACATAATGCAAGAAAGACGTTGTGAACTTTTTGCAGAAGACCAAACGTATTGGGATTTACGTAGATGGCGTGTTGCTGAAGAAGAGATGGAGGGTAGACGATTAAAGGGGTTAAGATTCTATTACGATGGTGTTACCAGAGATTATAGTGTAGTTGTAAGAGACGGCGAGCCTGTTATAAGACGTTTTCAAAAGCGAAATTATTACCTTCCTCTTGGTATTAATACTCTAATAGACAATCCAAATCTGGTTGAAAACCCAGGTTATTAATATTAGCTTTTAACTAATAAAAAAGACTGGTACTATAGGTAGCAGTTTAAAATTAATACTTTATTATTTAGTTATAGAATTTCTGTTATAAGCCATTGTGTATATTTTTTATACAATGGCTTATTTTTATAAATGTGCAGCATTCATTATAAGACTCGAAAACATATCAACTGTTCAAAATAAAATGCAAATGGTTAGGTTTCGAGATTACTTTTTTAAAATCTTTAGTTTCAATGCAATTCCTTAAATTTATTTTTATGTGCTCATTAACCATAATGTTAATGGAGTGTAAATCATCAAATTTTAATAAAGTCGAAAATACCAAACCAAACATTGTGGTGATTTATGCCGATGATTTGGGCTATGGTGATTTGAGTAGTTATGGAGCAACAGAATTACTGACTCCAAATATTGACCGTATTGCTAATGAGGGCATAAGGTTTACAAATGGCTATGCCACATCACCCACTTGTACACCGAGTAGATTTTCTATGCTATCAGGTATTTATCCTTTTAGAAGCCAACGGGCAAAAATTTTACCAGGAAATGCTCCTTTATTGTTTGAAATTGGTAAGCAAACATTGCCTTCCATGTTAAAAGATGCGGGTTATTTTACAGGTGTTGTTGGTAAATGGCATTTAGGATTGGGTGATGAAAATATGAATTGGAATGAAGATATTAAGCCAGGTCCCTTAGAAATTGGATTTGATTACTCTTATATTATGGCATCCACAAACGACAGAGTGCCGTCAGTGTATGTCAAAAATCATAATATTGATGGATTAGATCCCAAAGATCCTATTTCGGTAAGTTATAGGAGTAATTTTGAGGGTGAACCAACCGGAAAAGAAAATCCAGAATTATTAAAAGTACATCCTAGTCATGGTCATAATAAAAGCATCCATAACGGAATTTCAAGAATTGGATATATGAAAGGTGGAAAATCAGCTTTATTTATTGATGAAGATATGAGTGATGATTTTTTAAGAGAATCCAAAAATTTTATTAACAATCACAAAGATACTCCCTTCTTTTTATTTTATAGTTTGCACCAGCCACACGTTCCGAGAATTCCACATCCTAGATTTGCAGGAAAATCTGGTTTAGGACCAAGAGGCGATGTCATTTTAGAGGCTGATTGGGCTGTAGGTGAATTTTTGAATGAATTAGAGAAATTAGGGATAGCTGAAAATACTATTGTTATTTTTTCTAGTGATAACGGACCGGTTTTAGATGATGGCTATCATGATGAGTCTGAAACAAAAATCGGTAAGCATAAACCTCGTGGAGGATTAAGAGGTGGTAAATACAGTTTATTTGATGCAGGAACCCATGTGCCTTTTATGGTTCGTTGGCCAGCAAAAATTAAACCAAGTGTTTCTGATGCCCTAGTATGCCAGATAGATTTAACCGCTTCTTTGGCAAGTTTGGTGGGGCAACAAAATACAACTCCTGACAGTGAAAATATTTTGGATGCTTTAACAGGAACATCCAAGGAAGGTAGACAAAATTTACTTTTGGGTCAAAATAATATTACTTCATTCATTAAAGGAAATTACGTTTTAATTCCACCTCACAAAGGTCCTAAAAGAGTAAATAAATGGGTGAAAAATGAAACGGGAAGAGATAGAAATATGCAGTTATATAATTTAAAAGAGGATAGAAGTCAGCAAAATAACTTAGCAGATAAAAATCCCGAAATAGTAGCTGCAATGATGAGAGAGCTAGAAATAATAAAAAAAATGAATAAGAGCAATTAGTCGGTTTAAAAAACCATTTTTGTGAATTCAAAAATATACCAAAAAAGTCTAAATACAAGTCATTACTATGTTTATTAAAAATTCAAATAAAATCATGAAATCTGTAATTAGTACAATTACTATTATTTTTTGTTTTTCCTTTGTGTCTTCAAACTTAAATGCTCAGAATCTAGAACTTTCTGATAAAGCAATAACTGATAATATATTTGAAACAAGGTTTACATCCAAAGAGCTAGAAAGTGCACCAGTTAAGTTAATCCCTTACCCTCAAAACATCGTTTGGGATAACAATAAATTGGCGATAACAGATATATATATTAAGGATGTAGAAAAAATTTCACCTCAATTAATCAGCGAAATCAATCATATTTTTAAGGTAAAAAATATAACCATAAATAAACAAAAAAAGTTTGTTTTAAGGTTTAAATACAATGATAAAATTTTAAAAGAAGGATATGAATTGAAAGTTAGTAAATCAGGTATTTATATTGCTGCATCTGGCGAAGCGGGTTTCTTTTATGCTTTGCAAACTTTAAGGCAGTTAATAAAAACTGAGAACGATACAAGCAAAATCCATCTTTGTAAAATAAAGGATAAACCTCAATTTCCTATTAGAGGATTTATGATAGATGTTGGACGTAATTTTCAAAGTATCGCTTTATTAAAAGAGCAATTGGATATTATGGCAAAGTACAAGTTGAATACGTTTCAATGGCACTTAACTGATCGTCCGGCTTGGCGAATTGAAAGTAAAATGTATCCAGAACTTACGGATGGTAAAAATCACAGACCATCAAGAAACCCCGGTAAATATTACACCTATGAAGAAATCCGTGATTTTATTAAGTATGCGAAAAGCAAACACATTAACGTCATTCCAGAAATAGACATTCCTGGTCACAGTGATTCCTTTATAAAATCTATGGGATGTAGGATGGAATCACCAAAGGGTATGAAAATTCTTGAGAACGTATTGAAGGAGTTTTTTAATGAAATACCTAAAGATTTAGTCCCAATTTTCCATATGGGTTCTGATGAGGTTAAAATTAGTAACCCAGAGGAGTTTGTTCTAAAAATGGTAAATTATATTGAGTCTCATGGGCGTAAGGTTGTAGCTTGGACACCAGGATTAAAAATGCCAAAAACAGTGACGCTACAGGCTTGGGGTGAACAGAAAAAAAAGCATGATATTGAAGGTTATTCTGAAATAGATTCAAAGTTTAGTTATATCAATAATTTTGAACCGATGTCAGGCGTTAATCAATTGTTTTTTAGACCTATTGGTTATAAGTCCAAAAATAAGGTGCTTGGAGGTATACTTTGTTTATGGCCAGATGTGAACGTTTGGTCTGAAAATGATATTTATCTGCAACATCCGGTTTATACATCTTTACTTACTTACTCTTGGTCATTATGGACCGCCGATGTAATTTCGAGTCCAAAAGCTTATCAGCAAAATTTACCTTTGTCAGGAACCAAGGCGGCAAATCATTTTTCGGCATTTGAAGATTTTTTGCTATCACACAAAGAGCAGTATTTTAGCAAGTTACCTTTTCCATATTTTAAACAAAGTAATACCCAATGGCAACTCCTAGGCCCTTTTAGCAGAAATCAAGGAGATAGCCTTGTTAAAAATGCTCATGAAAAATTAGTATATCAAGGAAAGACACTTTTGTGGAAAAATGCAAAAGGAAACTCTTTAATAATTAAAGATAGAGATACTAAACAGGGTCATTATCCAGAGGCAAAACCAGGAGAAACGGTGTATGCCAGAACTTATATTTTTAGTGATTCTGATAAATTTTTAAAAGCGCATATTAATTTTGAGTCTCCTTTACGAGCAAACAGAATTTATACAGGAATTGCCAAAAATGAATCTTGGGATATTAATGGTGGAAAAGTATGGGTTAATGGTGAAGTGTTTAAAGGACCTAAATGGGAGAATCCCGGATGGAAACCTTTTAAGCAGAAAGGTTGGTCTACAGGTATTGATAGAGAAATACCCTGGACTGATGAGGAATTATATTGGTTAAGAGAACCGGCAGTTATTCAATTAAAAAAAGGTTGGAATGAAATAATGGTGAAAGTACCTTGTACTACAAAACATCAAAACTGGATGTTTACTTTTGTGCC
>JAQXAP010000086.1 GCA_029252865.1 Polaribacter sp. | reverse complement strand
CAAGTTTAGCCCTGATTGAAATGGCATCCTTTTTTATTTTTCATAAAAAAGATATAATGTAAAGCAGGAAATAGCTTCTTATAAATGTGTTACTCTAACCAAGATTTGTAATAATCTTCATCTGCAATTTTCATGGCTTCCTCTGTGACCTGCAAAGGCTTAAAGGTGTCTACCATAACTGCTAACTCCTCCGTTTTTGTTTTGCCAATACTTTTTTCTGTTGTCCCTGGATGCGGACCATGAGGGATTCCTGCAGGATGCAATGAAATATGACCTTGATCGATGTCGTTTCTACTCATAAAATCGCCATCTACATAATACAAAACCTCATCTGAATCAATATTGCTGTGATTGTAAGGTGCAGGAATTGAGTTTGGATGGTAATCGTACAAACGCGGCACGAAACTGCAAATTACAAAGGCATTTGTTTCAAAAGTTTGATGTACTGGTGGGGGTTGATGAATTCTCCCTGTGATGGGCTCGAAATCGTGAATTGAAAATGCGTATGGAAAATTGTAACCATCGTAACCAACCACATCAAAAGGATGCGAAGCATAAATCATTTCTATAATTTCACCTTGCTTCTTTACTTTAATTAAAAAATCTCCGAATTCGTTATGTGTTTCCAATTCTTTTGGTCGTCGCAAATCGCGTTCACAAAAAGGTGAATGCTCTAATAATTGACCAAAATAGTTTCTGTATCTTTTAGGTGTGTATACCGGCGAATAAGATTCAACAATAAAAAGTCTATTGTTTTCATCATCGAAATCTAGTTTATAAATAATTCCTCGCGGAATTACTAAATAATCTCCGTATTTAAAATCTAAATTTCCGAGATGTGTTCTTAATTTTCCAGTTCCTTTATGAATGAAAATTACCTCATCTGCGTCCGTATTTTTATAGAAATAATCTGTAGTAGATTTTTGGGGAGCTGAAAGAATAATATTACAATCGGAATTTGTTAAAACGATTTTTCTACTTTCTAAATAATCGTTTTCTGGAGGAACTTGAAATCCTCTAAATCTGTATGATTGAATATTATTTGCTTTCGCAATTTTTGGTTTTACAGAATATTGCTTTCTAATTTTTTTGACCATGGTAGGTCTATACTCGTGATAGGAATTGGTAGACATTCCATCGAAACCAATTGTACCGAACAATTGCTCGTAATACAAACTACCATCTGCTTTTCTGAACTGTGTGTGTCTTTTAGGTGGAATATTCCCTAATTTATGATAAAAAGGCATGTTTTCTTGTGTGTAAATATATTCGTGAATACTGGTAACAACAAAAAGTTGCTACATGTTATAACTAATTATGACATGAATACCTTATTCAGGGTTTCTTTTTATTAAGAATTTTAAGAATATAAGAAGATCTAACCAGTTCATTTTTAACTGTTTTAGTTGTACCACCAACAAATATACAGAATATTCATTTGAAACTTAACATATTGTTGGGTTTTAAATAGTCTAATGAATTGTATAGCAAAGGTGATTTTTACAGATTGGCTATTTCTACAAACAATCAAATAAAGCTAGAACAACAAATAATTATCGATTGACTCTGTATTTTAGGGGTAAATTTTCTTTAAAGTTCAAAAAAAATCCAAAGCAATTAAGCTTTGGATTTAATATTTTATGAGATAAGGCTATTACTCTTTCGGTAAACGCTCATCAATCATTTTTAGTGGCATATCTCCCATTAAATCAAAAGTATCTAAAATTCCTCTCACAGTATCTTCTTCTTCAACTTGTTCTGAAACGAACCATTGTAAAAATACTTCAGATGCAAAATCATCTACGCTTCTTGCTTTTTTAAAACATTTATAGATGGATTGTGTTACCTGAATTTCTTGGTCTAAAGAAGCCTCATATATTTCTCTTAAACCTTCAAAATCGTTATTTACTGAAGGTATTGCAGGAGAAATAGATGCACCACCTGCTTCATTTATAAATTCGAAAATTTTCATTGCGTGACCCCTTTCCTCTTCAGCTTGTTTATAAAAAAAAGCCTTACTATTTAATAATGAGCGCTGGTCACACCAGGATGCCATTGCTAAGTAAGAAGCCGATGCGTGCATTTCTAATGCTATCTGGTCATTTAACAAATCCATTACATCTGCACTAATGGTCATTTGTTTTCTTATGGCTGTTTTCATAATATATAGTTTTACACAAATATACAGATTATGATAACTGGTTTTAAACAGTTATAAAATTTAAAAAGAATCTAAATAAAAATAATGGTGATTTAAAAGTTTTCAAAACAGTAAGATAATTCCTCTTTTAAATCTAATAATTTGGGAATTTCTAGAAATAATAAATACTTTTTATCTGCTATAAACAAGAGAACATAATTCTCATTCTGAATAATATTCTCTAAGTTTTCTGTAGACGTTAAGCTATTTACTTTTTGCCTTAATTGAAGTACTTGTGGAAAAGTAAGCGTCATCATTTTTTGGTCTACCTTTAAACGATAGTCACAAAATGTCTTTTTTCTAAGTTGAATATTGAACGTTACGTCACTTAAAATTTCCATAATGCAAATTTAGTTATTATTTATTCTAAATAACAATTATATATGTAAAAGTTAACTTAATACTAAATTTGTCATCATTTTATTAATTTATCATAATCATCTAACCTGTTGACATGGAGCTCAAAAATTTCTAAAACCGAATACATATCTTTTATCAATTAAACTAAAAACTGATTCGTTTATTCAAAACTCTTCAAGTTTAAAAAACCTTTGGGTAACCCTTGGTTAATCAATCTTTTTTATTACTGCTTTTGGTGCTTCTTTTTTTGTTCCATCAAAACCTTCAACACCACCAACTGTTGTATATTTCATTACATATTTTTTATCCGGAAAAATGCGCTTGTAAGCACTTTGACACATTAAAGTTGCTTCATGAAAACCACATAAAATTAACTTTAATTTTCCTGGATACGTATTTACATCTCCTATTGCATAAATCCCAGGAATATTCGTTTGATAATCTAATGAATTATTTACTTTGATAGCATTTTTCTCTATTTCTAAACCCCAGTTTGCAATAGGACCCAATTTAGGTGATAATCCAAACAACGGAATAAAATGATCTGTTTGAACCATAATTGGCTCTTCTCCCTTTTTAACAACAGAAACACCAATTACTTTATCTGTGCCAATAATTTCTTTTACCTCTGCAGGGGTGATCATTGTAATTTTTCCTGCATTTTTTAACTCTTGCACTTTATCTACAGAATCTAGAGCGCCTCTAAATTCATTTCTTCTGTGAATTAAAGTTACAGATGATGCCACATCTGCTAAAAATATAGACCAATCTAAAGCGGAATCTCCACCACCAGAAATAACTACTTTTTTATCTCTATAAAATTCTGGATCTCGAATAATGTATTCTACTCCTTTATCTTCAAAATTTGCAATATTAGGAATCGGAGGCTTTCTTGGTTCAAAAGAACCTAAACCACCTGCAATTGCAACTACTTTTGTATGGTGTTCTGTACCTTTATTTGTTGTTACTATAAAAGTTCCATCTTCCTGTTCATCTATTGTTTCTGCACGCTCTCCTAGCGTAAAACCTGGTTCAAATTGTTTAATTTGCTCCATTAGTTTATGTGTTAAATCTCCTGCTAAAATTTCTGGATATGCAGGGATGTCATAAATAGGTTTCTTAGGATAAATTTCAGAACATTGCCCACCAGCTTGTGGCAATGCATCTATTAAATGACAACGCAGTTTTAATAAACCTGCTTCAAAAACAGTAAACAACCCTGTAGGACCTGCGCCAATAATTAATATATCTGTTGTAATCATTTTTTAATTTTTTAAGACCTCATAAGATTATATTCTTATGAGGTCTTTTGTGTGTTTTAAATAGCCCGTTAAACGTAGAGCACTTTTTTACTTGTTTTAAAAATAAGAGCAGTAGTTGCGTAAATTTTTACTCTTTTAGAAAACATCAAAATTATATTTTTCTGTGTTTACGAAATATTTACGACCTCGAGTATTTGAGGAGCATATTTTTTAATAGTTGCTTCTACTCCATTTTTCAATGTCATTTGATTTACAGAGCAATTATTACAAGCACCTACTAATTGTACTTTTACCGTAGTATCTTCAATTGATAAAAGATTAATATTTCCTCCGTCACTTATTAAAAAAGGACGAATCTCATTTAAAGCTTTTTCAACGTTATGTAATGTTTCTTGTTCTGTCATAATCTTATTTTTTTACTGAACTACAACCACTCATTGTTGTAATTCTAACAATTTCTGTTGGCGGTAAATTCGCATTTCTCTTTAATAACTCTGAAACCATTTCTTTGGTAATATCATTAAATGATTTTTCTAAAACTGTTCCCTCTTGCAAAGCCACAGGATGTCCTACATCTCCAGATTCACGAATACTTTGTACTAATGGAATCTCACCTAAAAATTTAGTGTTAATATCAACTGCTAAATTTTTTGCTCCATCTTGTCCAAAGATATAATATTTATTGTCTGGTAATTCCTCAGGCGTAAAATAAGCCATATTTTCTATGATTCCTAATACTGGAACGTTAATGTTTTCTTGTTGAAACATTGCTACACCTTTTTTAGCATCTGCTAAAGCAATATTTTGTGGTGTACTTACTACAACAGCGCCATTAATTGGTAATGCCTGCACGATAGATAAGTGCACATCTCCTGTTCCTGGAGGTAAATCGATTAATAAAAAATCTAATTCTCCCCAATCTGCATCAAATATTAATTGATTTAATGCTTTTGAAGCCATTGGTCCTCTCCAAATTACTGCTTGATCTGGATTCGTGAAAAATCCTAAAGACAATAATTTGACTCCGTAATTTTCTATGGGCTGCATTTTAGAACGACCTTCGACTTTAACAGAAAGTGGTTTTGCTTTTTCTACATCAAACATAATATGTTGCGATGGCCCATAAACATCTGCATCTAAAACCCCAACATTAAAACCCATTTTAGCGAGAGTAATTGCTGTATTTGATGTTATTGTAGATTTTCCTACACCTCCTTTTCCTGATGCAATTGCAATAATATTTTTAATATTAGAAATTTCTTTTCCTCTAATTTGATTAGGATTTTCTTTAACGGCAGGTTTTTCAACTTTTAAATTGATTTTTACATCAATATTTTCATCAACATTCGTTTTAATTGCCTTAATAATCTCTGATTCAATTTTCTTTTTTGCTTGCAAAGTAGGGTTACTAATTGTAACATCTACCATCACTTCGTTACCAAAAGTAACAACATTTGTAACGTTATTATTTTCAATTAAACTCTTACCCTCTCCTGGAGCTGTAATTGTTTCTAATGCTTTGTATATGTCTTGTTTTTTAAAACTCATTGTAGAGGTTTTAATTATCATTCATTCTGAATTACAAAGATACTTTTAAAAAAACTCACAGTAAAATTAGGGGAATAATTAATCACATTAAATTAGGTAACTCGTTCATAGGATTCCAGAATACTTTTTCGAAATCTTGTATTTGAAACTCTACAACAACAATCCCCTCATTTTCGAGCAATTGTTGCATTAAATTAGTACCATCAAAATGATGTTTTCCTGTAAGTAACCCTTTTCTATTTACAACTCTATGTGCGGGAACATCTTCTAAATTATGAGATTTATTCATTGCCCAACCTACCATTCTTGCAGATCTTGCTGCACCTAAAAACGTTGCTATTGCGCCATAACTTGTCACTCTTCCGAAAGGAATTAAGCGAACTACTTTGTAAACTTTTTCAAAAAAATTATCGGATTCTTTCACGAAGTGAAGATAGGAAATATTCAAATTACGAAAAGAAATTCTAAACGAACGTTTATACCGACCTCAAGGAAATATTTTTTTACTATATCCTTCCTATTTTCAGCTTACAAAAAAATCCCATCAAAATTTGATGGGATTTTTTTAATCATTTTATTGATCAAAAACGTTAATACTTCAATCTAAATTTTATGTACGTAATTGGTTTATCAACTTCTAAATATTGTTTTTCGTAAAAAGTTTGTGTTTCTGTAACTTCTTTTGGTGCACCCTCATTTTTATAAACAGTATGATTTGCGTATAATACTTCGTGCCCCGCACCATGCAACAAACCTAATGTGTAACCATGCATGAATTCAGAATCTGTTTTCAGATTCATAATACCCTCTTCATTTAAAATATGATGGTACTTTTTCATGAAACTAGAATTTGTCATTCTATGTTTTGTGCGCTGAAACTTTATTTGGGGATCTGGAAAAGTTATCCAGATCTCAGAAACTTCACTTTCTGCAAAAATAAAATCAACCAACTCAATTTGTGTTCTTACAAAAGCAACATTTGATAAATTTTCTTCAATTGCCGTTTTAGCTCCACGCCAAAAACGCGCGCCCTTTATATCGATTCCAATATAATTTTTATTTGGATTTTTTTGAGCTAGAGCAATTGTATATTCTCCTTTACCACAACCTAACTCTAAAACAATAGGATTGTTGTTACCAAAAAAAGAATGCCATTTACCTTGATGAGAAAAACCCGTTACAACTTCTTCTCTTGTCGGTTGAATGACATTTTTAAACGTTTCATTTTCTTTGAACCGTTTCAATTTATTTTTACTTCCCAAAATACAAACCTAAGCTTTATCTTCTGTTCCATTTTTCTTAAACTGAACACTCTGATTCATCCAGTAAGCAAATAAAACTAAAAGTACTACTAAGAAAAACCAATTTACAGTATTGGCAGACCACCAATTGAAATCTCCTTTTCTAAACCAATTAAATGGTATGAATAATAAATCCGTAAATAAACTACCAATCCATCTAAAAATATTGCTTGCTATCATAACTTAATTATCTTTACACTGCAAAAATAATAAAAGAAACAATGCTAGCCAATTTTTTAGAGAAATCTAAACCAATCAATTTCATCATCTATTTAGGGCTATTCTATTGTTTCTTTTTTATTGCTGCCACTTTAAATATTTCTGAGAAAGAATTAACATCTTACGATGTCTTTGCGGGTGTTTCCTATTTTTTCCTTTTTCTTTTTAGTTTCTTTTTTTATCGCTTTTTAGTTTCAAAAAATAAACTAACGTCTGGCAACTCTTACTCTTTTTTCCTTTTTACCCTTACTCTAATCGTTTTTATTTCTAAGTTATTTGATTTTAAATTGCTAACCCTACTTTTAATATATCTTTTTTTCTTGAGAAAAATATACAGTTTAAGTTCTCCAAAAAAAGTAATTCAAAAATTATTCGATAGTGGACTTTGGTTAGGAATTCTATTTATTCTAGAACCTTTTTCATTGCTATTTTCTATCTTAATATTTACAGCGATATTATTGCATCAAAAAATAACAATTCATACGCTAATAACCCCTGTGATGGGTTTTGCTTCCCCTTTAATTAGTTATTTTGCTTACTTGCTCTGGACTAATACAAGTAAAGAGTTTACACAACTATTTTCTTTTGATGTCATTAATAGCACATCCATTTACGCTAAGGATTATACTATTTGGGTTTTCGGAGCACTCTTTTTCCTAACTACTTTTTCTATATTTTTAAAATCTCCAAAAGTATTATCTGTAAACAATTCTTTTAAGAAAAATTGGATACTATTAATAACTAACTTAATTCTTACAACTATTTTTGCCTTAACAATTAACGAAGAAAATGGTTCTGAAATCATCTTTTTATTAGCACCATCGTCCATAATCATTGCAAATGGGTTTGAAGTTATTCAAAAAAAGATGTTAAAAAATATTTTATTTGGATTACTACTAATTGGATCTATTGTAACTTTTTTTCTTGCTACAATTTAGTGCCAAAAGCCAAATCGCCAGCATCTCCCAAACCAGGAACAATGTATCCTCTACTATCTAGTGTAGCATCTATTGCAGCGATCCATAAATGTGTGTTTTTAGGAAATTTATCTTTTATAAATTCAATACCTTCCTTAGAACCAATCACGGCTACAATATGAATCTCTTTTGCAACTCCTTGTTTTTTTATTGCCTCATAAACAGAAACCAACGATTGTCCGGTTGCCAGCATCGGATCTGCCAATAGTACTATTTTATTTTCTATAGATGGTGAGGCAAAATACTCTACAATAATTTCGAACGCTGCATCATTATTTGGGTGATGTCTGTACGCAGAAATAAAAGCGCTTTCTGCATCATCAAAATAATTTAATAATCCTTGATGCAAAGGCAATCCAGCTCTTAATATTGAGCACAAAACAACATCTTTATTTGGTAATTCTTCTTCTTTATTACCCAGAGGGGTATTCACAGAAACATTAAAATATGATAACTCCTTACTCAACTCGTAACCCAGAACTTCTCCTATTCTTTCAATATTTCTTCTAAATCTAAGTGAGTCTTTTTGAACATTTACATCTCTAATTTCAGAGATGAATTTATTAAGGATTGAGTTTTTTTCTTGTAAGTGATGAATGATCATTTTTTTAAATTATATCCACAAATGTAAAGAAATTGTTTAACGTTTGTGAAAAGACAGTTATGAAATTAAGAAAAACGAAATTCGCTATATACAACCCGTTTCTTTAGAACAAACCTCAATGAAATAAGTAAATTTTAAAACAACCAGATTTAAAAAAGCACAATCTTTACTTGAAGCTCTTCTTTTGTGCAATAGATTTAAAATTTATCATCAAATTTGCAATTATATTTTATAATTCTTTTATGAAGCAAAGAACATTGGCACTCATTGCTGTTTCTATAGCCACACTAATTTACGGTATTACTTACACAATTGCTAAAGAAGTAATGCCTGTTTATGTGAAACCTTTTGGTTTTATTTTAATAAGAATCATAGGATCATCTGCTATTTTCTGGATTCTTAGTTTATTTATCAAGAATCAGAAAATAGACAAAACTGATTACAAAAAAATCTTAATAGCTTCCTTTTTTGGTGTTGGTTTAAACATGCTTACCTTTTTTAAAGGATTGAGCTTAACAACACCAATAAGCGCCTCTGTTATGATGGTAACTTCACCAATTATGGTGTTAATTTTTTCTAGTATTTTAATTAAAAAAGCTATTGGTAAACAAAAAGTTTTAGGCATTCTTATAGGTTTAATAGGAGCCATTATATTAATCACATATGGCAGCGCGCAAGACACAGGAGCAACTAATAGTAACTGGGGTAATTTTTTAATTTTTATAAACGCGGCATCATACGGGTTGTATTTGGTAATCTCTAAAAGTTTGATTGAAAAATACCATCCAATTACCCTTGTAAAATGGTTGTATTTATTCGGATTATTTTTCACGATTCCTTTTGGTTATAATGAATTAAGAGAAGTTACATGGCAAGAAATACCAACAACTATTTATTGGAGCATTGGTTTTGTAGTTGTCTTTACTTCTTGCGTTACTTATCTTTTCAATTTGTATGGTTTATCTAAATTGAAACCAACAACTGTAAGCGTTTTTATTTATTTACAGCCTGTAATTGCAACAATTTACGCACTAATTGTTGGTAGTGACTCTTTACACCTTGTAAAGATAGCAGCAACATTACTCATCTTTTCGGGTGTATATTTAGTAACCAAACAAATAGATAGTTCTGTTAAATAAAAACTATATTTGCCCTTCATTTAAAACGTTGATTTTATGATTCAATCTATGACTGGTTATGGTAAATCTGTATTACAATTACCTACAAAAAAAGTTACTATAGAAATTAAATCTTTAAACAGTAAAAACCTCGATTTAAACGTTAGAATTCCCTCTTACTACAAAGAGAAAGAATTAGCTGTGCGTAAAAAATTAGCAAGTGCTTTAGTTCGTGGTAAAGTAGATTTTTCAATTTTTGTAGAAATGACTGCTGATGAAACCTCTACAACCATTAATCACGGAGTTGTAAAAGAATACATGCAACAACTTAGAAGTGTCGTTCAAACAGAATCTCCTAATGATGTTGAATTGCTACAAATGGCCGTAAGAATGCCTGATGCATTAAAAACAGAACGAGAGGAATTAGATGAAAACGAGTGGAATCTTATCAACGAAAATATTGACATTGCTATTAAAGATATTGTACAATATCGTATTGATGAAGCTACTTCTTTAGAAATAGATTTTAAAGAACGAATTGCAAATATTAAAACCTATTTAGAAGAGGTAAAAGCTTTAGATGGTGATAGAGTAGAAAACGTAAAAATACGCTTACAAAAGGCTATTGATGATTTAAAAGTAGCTACTGATGAAAATCGTTTTGAACAGGAACTTATTTATTACTTAGAAAAATTAGATATTAACGAAGAAAAAGTTCGTTTAACAAATCATCTAGATTATTTTTTACAAACATTAAGCTCAGAAAACTCTAATGGTAAAAAGTTAGGATTTATTGTTCAAGAAATGGGTCGAGAAATAAATACAACGGGTTCTAAAGCTAATTTTGCACCTATGCAAAAAGCAGTAATTCAAATGAAAAACGAGTTAGAACAAATTAAGGAACAGATTTTAAATGTTCTTTAAAAAAAATAAAGCAAGCTGAACTTCTTTCAGCCTCTCAATATTAGTAAACAAGATTCTGAAAAAAATTCAGAATGACAAAAATTAGAGAATTTATGTCAGATTTTAAAGGAAAATTATTTGTCTTTTCTGCTCCTTCCGGCTCAGGTAAAACAACCATTGTGCGCCACTTATTACAACAAGAAAGGTTTAATTTAGAGTTTTCTATTTCTGCAACTTCTAGAGAACCTAGAGGAGAAGAAAAAGAAGGAGAAGATTATTACTTTATCAATTTAAGAGAATTTAAAGATAAAATTAAATCTGATAAATTTTTAGAATGGGAAGAGGTTTATAGAGATAACTTTTACGGAACTTTAAAAAGTGAAATTGAAAGAATTTGGGCATTAAAAAAACATGTTATTTTTGATATTGATGTTGTTGGTGGGTTGCGTATTAAGCATAAATTTCCAGAAGAAACTTTGGCTGTTTTTGTAAAACCTCCAAGTGTAGATGAGTTAAAGATTCGGTTAAAAAAGCGCTCTACAGAAAGTGAAGATAAAATAAATATGCGCATCGCAAAAGCCTCTGTAGAATTAGCAACTGCGCCACAATTTGATAAAATTATTAAAAACTATATTTTAGAAGATGCTTTAAAAGAAGCAGAAAACTTAATAAGTGATTTTTTAGAATTAGATAAGGTATAAGATGAAGATCGGTTTATATTTTGGCACCTTTAACCCTGTTCATATTGGTCATTTAATTATTGCCAATCATATGGTTGAACATTCAGACCTGGATGAAGTTTGGATGGTAGTAACACCTCATAATCCATTTAAAAAGAAAAACTCTTTACTCGATAATAATCATCGATTTGAATTGGTTTACAGAGCAACAGAAAACTACTCTAAAATAAAACCTTCTAACATTGAGTTTAAATTACCTCAACCCAATTACACGGTTTATACATTAGCACATATTGCTGAGGCATACCCAGATAAAGAGTTTTGTTTGATTATGGGAGAAGACAATTTAAAAAGTTTACATAAATGGAAAAATTATGAAACTATTTTAGAACATCATCACATTTATGTTTACCCAAGGATTTCTGAAGGAAAAATAGAAACACAGTTTGATAAACATCCTAAAATTCATAAAATAGCCGCACCCATTGTACAAATTTCTTCTACTATGATTAGAAAAGCAATTAAAGACAAAAAAAACGTAGCGCCACTTTTAACCCAAGAAGTATGGGGATATATAGATGAAATGAATTTTTATAAAAAATAATTTTATTATTATTACAACGTTAACAAGCTTAATAACCCTGCCATGGTTTCGTTGTATATTTGTTAACGATAAAACAAATTTTTGTGAGCACTAAAGATAAAAAGAAAGGAAAATTTAAAAATAAACTAACCGCTAAATACAGGTTGGTTGTTTTAAATGAAGACACTTTTGAAGAACGCTTTTCGTTAAAACTATCAAGATTAAATGTATTTGTTTTAAGTGGTGTTCTTTCTATTTTAATAATTGCAGGTACAATTGTTTTAATCGCATTTACACCTATAAAAGAATACATTCCAGGATACTCTTCCTCAAAATTAAAATCTAATGCGGTTAAAGCCACATTAAAAGTAGACTCTCTTAAAACAAGGTTAGCCTTTTTAGAAAATTATACAAAAGCGCTAAAACCAGTTTTAACAGGTGAAATTGAAGCGGAAAGTATCGATTCTGTTTTGACTAAAGCAAAACGTCGATTAATTGACAAAAGTGAATTATATGCGACAAAAGAAGATTCTTTATTTAGAGAAAAAATAGAAAGTGAAACTCGTTTTTCTTTACAAAAAAATGCTAGAAGTAATGTGAAAATTGTCTTTTTCGCTCCTTTAAACGGAATTATTTCTCAAAATTTTGACACTACCTCTAAACACTTTGCAGTAGACATTACCGCTGAAATTGGCGCACCCATAAAGGCAGCTGCAGATGGCACTGTCATCTTTTCTGGGTGGACGATTGAAACAGGGTATGTTATCATTATAAAACACGCAAAAGAATATATTTCTACCTACAAACACAATGGTAATCTACTAAGAGAACAAGGCGATTTTGTAAAGTCTGGTGAGGTAATTGCCACTTTAGGTTCTACAGGAGAATTAACTACAGGACCTCATTTACATTTTGAACTTTGGAACGGTGGTTATGCCGTAAATCCAACAAATTTTATAGATTTTAAATAATGAGTCTCAAATCTACTTTTGCTATTCCGTTTGCTAAAATAGTCACTAAAAAAGTGTATAAATGGGCTAATAACCCGCATACAACTCAAGAAAAAGTTTTTAAAAAACTAATTTCTAAAGGTCGTAAAACTGCCTTTGGAAAAGATCATAATTTTGATAAAATATCTAATTATGAAGACTTTAAAAAACAGGTGAAAGTGACAGATTATGAAGGTTTAAGAAAATATGTAGATAGAATAGTAGCAGGAGAATCTGATGTTCTTTGGAAAGGAAAACCGCTCTATTTTGCAAAAACTTCAGGAACAACTTCCGGCGCAAAATACATACCAATTACCAAAGACTCTATGCCCACGCATATTAAAGCAGCAAAAAATGCAATGCTGTTTTATATCGTTGAAAAAAATGATGCAAGTTTTGTAAACGGAAAAATGATTTTCTTACAAGGAAGTCCTGTTTTACAGGATAAAAACGGTGTGAAATTAGGAAGATTAAGTGGTATTGCAGCACATTATGTGCCTAATTACTTACTTAAAAATCGTTTACCATCTTGGAAAACCAATTGTATAGAAGATTGGGATACCAAAGTAAATGCAATTGTTGAGGAAACTATCAATGAAGACATGTCTGTAATAAGCGGAATTCCTTCATGGGTGCAAATGTATTTTGAAAAATTAATTGAGAAAACTGGAAAATCGGTTTCAGAATTATTCCCAAATTTTAACTTCTTCATTTATGGAGGTGTAAATTTTGAACCTTATAAAAACAAGTTCGAAAGTTTAATTGGTAAAAAGATAGATTATATAGAATTGTATCCTGCATCAGAGGGCTTTATTGCATATCAAGACTCACAAACAGAAAAAGGCATGTTATTGCAGTTAGATTCAGGAATTTTCTATGAATTTATTCCTGCAAAGGAGTTTTTTGATAAAAATCCGACGAGAATTTCTTTAAAAGATGTTGAAATTGGTGTAAACTATGTAATTATTTTAAACACAACTGCAGGACTTTGGGGATACAATATAGGCGATACTGTAGAATTTACATCAACAAAACCTTATCGAATTAAAGTTACCGGAAGAATTAAACATTTTATATCTGCCTTTGGTGAGCATGTAATTGGTAAAGAAGTAGAAAAAGCATTAAATGATTCTATTATAGGCACAGCTGTAAATATAAGTGAGTTTAGCGTAGCACCGCAAGTAAACCCTAAAAATGGATTGCCCTATCATGAATGGTTTATAGAATTTGAGAATGAGCCTAAAAATTTAGATGATTTTGCAGCTAAAATTGATGCTTCAATGCAAACTCAAAACATCTACTATTTAGATTTAATTAAAGGAAAAGTATTACGACCCTTAATCATTAGAAAAGTAAAAAAAGGTGGTTTCCATGAATATATGAAATCTATTGGAAAATTTGGTGGACAAAATAAGATTCCACAATTATCTGACAATAGAAAAATTGCAGATGTTTTAGATAATTTTTTAGTCAAGTAATAACAGAACATAAATAACACATAGATTTTTTTATTTACAGGATTAGCAATAGGATTAATTATTGTTTACTTTTGCAGCAAATTTAGAAATGTACATTAATGAGCACAATTAGAATTACGAAACAATTTACTTTTGAAGCAGGTCATGCTTTATATGGTTATGATGGTAAGTGTAAAAATTTACACGGGCATTCTTATAAATTATTTGTGACTGTAATTGGATCTCCTATCTCCGATTCTAAGAATGTAAAATACG
This sequence comes from Polaribacter sp., assembly GCA_029252865.1. Taxonomy (GTDB): domain Bacteria; phylum Bacteroidota; class Bacteroidia; order Flavobacteriales; family Flavobacteriaceae; genus Polaribacter. The sequence continues at coordinate 3,899 of JAQXAP010000086.1, read as the reverse complement.
GAATGGTGTTAGATTTTGGCGATTTAAAAAAAATCGTAAATGAAGAAATTGTTGATCTTTTTGATCACGCAACTGTATTCAATAAAAATACACCACATATAGAATTAGCCAATGAGCTAATTAAAAGGAAACACCATGTTTTACTTACAGATTATCAACCAACAACAGAAATGATGGTAATTGATTTTGCTGATAGATTAAAAAAACGATTGCCAAAAACCATCAAACTGCATTCTATTAAATTGCAAGAAACAGATTCGAGCTTTGCAGAATGGTATGCTAGTGATAATTAGCCTATTTTCTCAACAAATAAAAAAGCTGTCTGCAATAGAATTGTAGACAGCTTTTTTACTACTTAAAAATTAAGAAACTATTTTCCATTAAACGTATTCATGGTATTTGCCAAACCAGCAGTACCAAAAGAAGGAATTATCTTTGCCGCAGTTTGTAAACGCTCTATTAACAGGCTAGTTTCTTCTTTACTCCATTGTCCAAGAACAAAGTCGGCCTGTCTCCCTTTACTGTAATTACCGCCAACACCAAATCTAAAACGAGCATATTGTTGAGTATTTAATTTTTCTTGAATATCCTTTAATCCATTATGTCCGCCTGCAGAGCCTTTCGCTTTTAATCTAATACAACCAAAATCTATATGCACATCATCGGTAACTACTAAAATATTTTCTATCGATACACTTTCTTTATCCATCCAATATTTTACTGATTTACCACTTAAATTCATAAACGTACTAGGCTTTAGAAGAATAAAACTTCTTCCCTTAAATCGAAATTTAGCAACATCTCCTAACTTTTCAGTTTCAAAAGTTGCCTTGTTTTCTTCTGCAACTTCATCAAGAATTTTAAAACCGATATTATGACGCGTATTTGCATACTTATCGCCAATATTACCTAAACCAACAATTAAAAACTTTTTCATCAATTCTTCTTTAGTTTTCTCTTTTATTCTAAATAAATTAGAAAAGAAGTTTCTTAAATCCATTTGCCAAAAATACTAAAATAAAAAAAGCGTTACAGGTGTGTAACGCTTTTTGTAAATTATCTTTGCAAAATTTATTCTGCAGCAGCTTCAGTAGCTTCTTCAGCTCCTTCTACTTCTTCTTCGTCTTCTGCACTTGCATTACGAGAAGTTCTTACCTGAACAACAACCGTATTCTCTGGGTGCATAAATGTATAAGCATCGCTTACTATTGATGAAATCAACAATTTACTACCAATTTTTAACCCTGAAATATCAGCAGATATAAAATCTGGCAAATTAGCAGGCAAAGCTTTAACTCTTAATTTACGGTTTGTAAAACGTAAAGAACCACCATTTAATACTCCTGGAGAAGTTCCTTCTAATCTTACAGGTATGTTCATTGTAATTTCTTTATCATCAAATGTTTGATAAAAATCTACGTGAATAATTCTGTCGGTTACTGGGTGAAACTGAATATCTTGCAATATTGCTTCTACTTTTTGACCATCAACATCTAAACTTGCCGTGTATACATTTGGAGTAAATACCAAGTTTTTAAACGCTTTTTCTTCTGCTGAAAAGTGTATTGGTGTTTTTCCTCCGTAGATAACGCAAGGAACCATACCAGCATTACGTAAGGCTTTAGTTGCTACTTTACCTACGCTTTCTCTTTTTGATCCTTTAATCGAAATTGATTTCATTACTGTTTTTATTAAAATTTACATTAAAAATTGTCCACTAATTGATGTGTTATCTTGCACTTTATGCATAACATCAGCAAATAATGGCGCGCAAGATACTACTTTTATTTTAGAAGTAGCCTTCTTTAATGGAATTGTATCCGAAACAATTAATTCTGTTAATCCAGAATTTTCTATTTTCTCGTATGCTCCACCAGAAAGTATTGGGTGTGTACAAATTGCACGAACGCTTAAAGCACCTCTTTCCATCATTAAATCTGCTGCATGTGCCAATGTTCCTCCTGTATCAATCATATCATCAACAAGGATTACATTCTTACCTTTTACGTCTCCAATTAACTCCATGTGCCCTATTACATTTGCTTTTTTACGCTGTTTATAACAGATTACAACATCTGAGTGTAAGTGTTTAGAATACGCATACGCTCTTTTAGAACCTCCCATATCTGGAGAAGCGATTGTTAAATTATCTAATTTTAAGCTTTCTATGTAAGGCATAAAAATGGTTGAAGCATATAAATGGTCTACCGGCTTTTCAAAGAAGCCTTGAATCTGATCTGCATGCAAATCCATTGTCATAATTCTTGTAGCTCCTGCAGTTTGTAACAAGTTTGCAACTAACTTAGCTCCTATTGCAACTCTAGGTTTATCTTTTCTATCTTGTCTTGCCCACCCAAAATAAGGCATTACTGCTGTAATATGTCTTGCGGATGCTCTTTTTGCTGCGTCTAACATCAATAACATTTCCATTAAGTTGTCTGCTGTTGGAAATGTAGAACCTATTAAAAAAACTCTTCTTCCTCTTATAGATTCCTCGAAAGCTGGCTGAAATTCGCCGTCACTAAAATGGGTTGTCGTTACTTTTCCTAATTCTGTATTATATTCTTTAGCTATTTTTTCTGCTAAAACAGTACTTTGTGAGCACGCAAAAAGTTTTGGGGCGAGTTGATTTGTAGGCATTTAGTTGTTTTTTTGTTGTGTTGTTGTTGATGAACAAAAGTAGATATTATTTTTTTAGTTTCGGATTTATTTTTTGACTTTAAAATAAAATAATTTAATACATTTGTACTCTTGTTTATTACTTGCTCAAGTGGCGGAATTGGTAGACGCGCTGGATTCAAAATCCAGTTCTTTCGGGAGTGTGGGTTCGATTCCCACCTTGAGTACTAAACGGGAGGCATTCGAAAGTTTGTCTCCTTTTTCTTTTTCAAATTCTTGTAACTCGCTTATTTCCTGATAGATAAATTCAAACCCTTCCTTAAACTTTGGGGTTCGATACTTTTGTCCATCAAATTTTATTTTATAAAAAATACGCACAAAAAAACCCTCACATTTCTGAAAGGGCTTCTTAAATTATTTTAAGTATGAGTTTAGTTCTTGATAAACTTTCTATTAGTTTGCCCCACACCATCCGTTATTCTAATCATATACACACCGCTTGGCAATGCCTCTACATTGATGTTGTTTCTATTCTTAACAGAAAGTACTTCTTCGCCTAATACATTGTAAATAGAGATTGTTAACGGGCTTTCACTCCCCGATATAAACAAGGTGTTCTCTGTTGGATTTGGATAGATAGTAAATGAATTTAATGCTACGATATCAGTTGATAGAGATGATTCTTTAGTGTAATAATAATACTCTTTAAACTCCTCTCCTTCAAGTTCATTCCAAATATTAAAGTTGGTATCATATTCGTAACTAATTCCTTCTCTTACTATATTGGTTTCGGTTTCAGATTGCGTTGAAATATCCATTTTAAAACTCGGCTTATAAACACCTAGGGCGGGGTACCAAACGTAAAAAGTTGTGTTTGTTCTTAAATTATTGGCATCGTAGGTGTATTCATATTTATAATCTGGAACAAAAGATTGACTATCGGTGTTCCAATCGTACAATATCCATAGAGTTTGATTTCCATTTTCGTTATAAGCGTATTCTCTTTTCTGTATTACAGCAAAAGATTGACTATCGGTGTCCCAACCGTACTCTATCCATAGAGTTTCATTTCCATTGGCGTCATAAGCGAGTTCATCTCTATAAAAATTAACAAAAGATTGAGTATCGGTGTCCCAATCATAACCTATCACTAGAGTTCTATTTCCATTCTCGTCATAAGTGGATTCATTTTTATAATATGGAACAAAAGATTGACTATCGGTGTTCCAATCGTACAATATCCATAGAGTTCTATTTCCATTCTCGTCATAAGTGGATTC
>JAQXAP010000048.1 GCA_029252865.1 Polaribacter sp. | reverse complement strand
ACTTCAATTTCATTTATAATTGAATTGATGATGTCTACAGAAGTTACATTTTCAGCTTCAGCCTCGTAGGTAACTCCAATTCTATGACGTAAAATATCAAAAACAACCGCTCTAACATCTTCTGGTATTACATAACCTCTTCTTTTGATAAATGCATAACATTTTGCAGCTTTTGCAAGGTTAATACTTCCACGAGGCGAAGCACCAAAACTTACCAAATCTTTTAATTGTGGTAAGTTATATTTTTCTGGATAACGGGTTGCGAAGATAATATCGAGAATATATTTCTCAATTTTTTCATCCATATAGACTTCATTAGCCACTTCTCTCGCTCTTAAAATTTCTTCTACAGAAACTACAGGATTTACTTTAGAAAATCCGCCAGATAAATTCTGACGCATAATAATTTGTTCGTCTTGTAATTTTGGGTAATCGATAATAACCTTTAACATAAATCGATCTACTTGCGCTTCTGGTAAAGGATAAGTTCCTTCCTGTTCTACCGGATTTTGAGTTGCCATTACTAAGAAAGGTTCTTCTAACTTAAAAGTGCTGTCTCCGATGGTAATTTGACGCTCCTGCATTGCTTCTAATAGAGCAGATTGTACTTTTGCTGGTGCTCTGTTAATTTCATCGGCTAAAACAAAGTTTGCAAAAATTGGACCTTTTTTAATCATAAAGTCATTTTCCTTCATGTTATAAACCATAGTACCAACAACATCTGCAGGTAATAAATCTGGTGTAAACTGCACTCTACTAAAACTTGCATTTATAGCTTTAGATAGTGTATTAATAGCTAGTGTTTTTGCTAGTCCGGGAACTCCTTCTAACAAAATGTGCCCATTTCCAATCAACCCAATTAACAAAGATTCTATCATTTGTTTTTGGCCAACAATTACTTTATTCATCTCTAAAGTAAGAATATCTATAAAGGCACTTTCTCTTTCTATTTTCTCATTAATTGCTCTTACATCTACATCCATTGTAATATTGTGTTAGGTGTTATTTTACGAAAAACAAAACTACAATTTTAACATATTGATATTTGTTAAAAGTTGGTTAAAGATTTCGCAAGTTTTAGCTTATTTTAAAGGGAATTATCGTTAAGATTTAACAGTTTGAATTGAGATTCATCAAATTCACCATAGGTAAAATATTGTATCCAATCGCCAAGATTAATATACATACTGTTTTCTTGAAGTTTTATTTCTAAAGGAAGGTGTCTGTGTCCAAATACAAAATAATCGTAGTGTTTTTTTGTTAGTTTTTCTTTACAATATTGCACTAACCACTCATTATCATCTCCTAAATATTTAGCATCCTCATCACCAGAAATTAGTTTGTTTTTTACAGACATATAATGGCCTAAACGTACTCCTAAATCTGGGTGAAGCCATCTAAACATCCATTTAAACAAAGGAAAAGTAAAAACTTTTTTCATTCTTTTGTAGCCAAAATCGCCAGGCCCTAAACCATCACCATGACCGATAAGAAATTTTTTATTATTGATTAGAAACTCTTTTGGCTCATGATAAACAGGAATATTGAGTTCCTTCTCAAAATAATTATCCATCCATAAATCATGATTTCCAACAAAAAAATAAATAGGAATTCCAGAATCTTTGATTTCTGCTAATTTCCCAAGTACTCTCACAAAACCTTTTGGAACAACGGTTTTATATTCGAACCAAAAATCGAATAAATCACCTAATAAAAAAATCACTTCTGCATCTTTCTTTACTTCATCTAACCAAGCAACAAATTTTTTTTCACGAGGAAAACTAGCTTCCGGTGTTGGAGCACCAAAATGTTGGTCTGAAGCAAAATAGATTTTTTTGTTTTTTGATGTAGTTATGGAAATCAAAGAATTATTTATTTATGTGGGTAAAAATAGAAAAACTTATTTATAAAGTTAATTTTTAACAATTTTTTTGTGAAGGTCCCCATAATCAGTAAAAATTGTAATAAAGTAAATGCCTTTACTAAGTTGACGAGCGTTTATTTGTTTATTCTTAGTTTCAATGATTTTCTTCCCCAGAGTATTGGAAATTATAATATTATTTATTTCGATGTTTTTGGATGTTTGAACAGTTAAAATATTGTTTATTGGATTTGGAAATAAAGAAATATTTTCTGCTATAAAATTATCGTTTTTTATGTTTAGTGTTACATTATTATTCCTCGAAATAAGATGATAATCTGGGTCAAATTCAATAGAACTCACTGTGAAATTTACATTTTCTGTAAATGTTTCAAAATTAATTTTATGATTTAAATCAATGTTTAAAATTTCTCCATTTGTTCCATTTAAACGAATAGGAACATTTGCCTCAAAGAAAGAAACAGAACTATGACTTTGGGTTTGATTTAATTGTAAACTAATTGTATTATTTGTTGGTTGATGCCATTCTAAATTATAAGTTGGATACCCTTGATTGTAAACCCAATCGTTAAAAAACTCATCTAATTCCAAGCCACTAGCTGTTTCTAAATGTGTTATTAAATCTGGAGTTTTAGCATAACTATAAACAAGGTTAGGGTCAGTTATGTAGTTTTTCACTCCACTAAAAAAGTTAGTATCTCCTAATTTTTTACGCAACATATGTAAAACCATAGCTCCTTTTCTGTAAGACAATCTTCCACTAAAAATGCGGCTTACACTTGTCGTGTCTGCATCCGTTAGGTAAACGGCACCATTTGTTGATGAAGTTATTGAACTTATCGTAGAGTTTCTCCAACTTTTAAAGGAAGATTCTCCATCTAAATGTTCTATCGTTAAGCCAGATAAATAGGTTGCAAAACCTTCATTTAACCAAATATCTTTCCAACTTCCACAAGTTACTTTATTGCCAAACCATTGATGCGCCAATTCATGGGCAATTAAACCTCTACTGAAGTTGCCCATAAAAGAAATGGTGGTGTGTTCCATTCCTCCTCCCCAACCAAATTGAGCATGTCCATATTTTTCATTTTCAAATGGATAATTACCAAATAAACTGATAAAGTGATTCATAATATCAACAGTAACTTCTGTACTATTTTGCGCACTCGTTAAACTTTCAGGGTAAACATAATTTACAATAGGAAATGGGTTTCCGTTATTTGAAACGATATGAGAATAAGTTTCATAATTGGTAACTGCAAAAGCAATTAAATATGCAGGAATTGGATATTGATGTTTGTAATGTGTGGTTTTAATGCCTGCATTTACAGTCGTACTCTGCTCTAAGCCATTAGAAACAGCTGTGTATATTTCTGGAGCAGATATGTAGACGTCAATTTCATCAATTTTATCATTTAAATCTTGTTTACAGGGCCACCAATCTAGAGCACCATATGGTTCAGAAAGTGTCCAAAGAACAGGTGTTGAATCATTACCGTGAACTGAAGTCTCAAAAGAATCAAAACCTTTACTTATAGGAGTTCCATTATATTCGATAGAAACAGACGTTGCACTTCCTAGACTTAGAGTGTTTTGAAGTGTAATCACTAATTCATCATTTGAGTTTTGGTTAAATGATAACGAATTTCCATTTTGAGTAACGTTAGTAACTGTTAGGTGATCATCCAAATCAAAAGTAACAGAGTTCATATTGTCTAAAGCAGTAAAAGTCGTAGTTACTTTCCCGGCAATATCTGCTATTGCAGGATCTACAGTAAACTCTAATTTATGATACGTAATATCGTAGTTTGATGTATTTGGATTTGCTCTAAAATGAATTTTTGATGCCGCAGATTTTGCTTCTGCCTCAGAAATTTCAAGAATTTCTTGGGCCGTTGTTTTGCATACATTTAGAGAAACGAAAAGTAAGATGGCAATAAAATATTTCATTAAAAGAAAAAATTAAAATTTAAAAATACCATTTTAAAGTATAAACTAAAAAATATAGATGTTAAAGTAGTTCTTTCCTTTTTTAGAATGTACTTATCTTTGCAAGATGTTAGAAGACAAAAACACACAAAAAACATCGTTGGCTGAACTAGGAGAGTTTGGTTTAATCAATCATATTACACAATATTTTAAGATATACAATTCATCAACAACTAAAGCAGTTGGTGATGATGCTGCAGTTTTAGATGCTTCAGAAAAACAAACGTTGGTAACAACAGATTTGTTGATAGAAGGTGTGCATTTCGATTTAAGTTATATGCCACTAAAGCATTTAGGATACAAAGCTGTAATGGTAAATTTATCTGATGTGTATGCAATGAATGGTGTTGCAGAACAAGTTACTGTTTCTATTGCTGTTTCCAATAGATTTCCTCTAGAAGCAATTGAAGAATTATATGCCGGAATTCAGTTAGCGTGTGATACTTATAAAGTCGACTTAGTTGGCGGAGATACAACTTCATCTACCAAAGGAATTTTAATTTCTGTTACTGCAATTGGTAAAGTAGACAAAGACCAAGCGATATACAGAAATACTGCAAAAGAAACGGATTTAATTGTGGTTTCTGGAGATTTAGGTGCGGCTTATTTGGGGTTACAAGTCTTAGAAAGAGAGAAACAAGTTTTTAAGGTTGATCCAAATAATCAACCAGATTTAGATAATTATACGTATTTAATAGAGCGCCAATTAAAACCAGAGGCACGTAAAGATATTGCAGGTTTATTGAAAGAATTAGAGGTTAAACCAACTTCTATGATTGATATTTCTGATGGACTTTCATCAGAACTTTTTCATATTTGTACTCAAAGTAAAGTAGGTTGTAAAGTATATGAAGATAAATTGCCTTTAGATCCTCAAGTAATTTCTGCTTGTGAAGAATTTGAGTTAGATTCTACAATGGTGGCTTTAAGTGGAGGTGAAGATTACGAACTTTTATTTACAGTGCCAATTGCCGATTTTGATAAGATTAAAGGAAACCCAAATTTTTCTATTATTGGTCATATTACTGCAGAAAACCAAGGTTTAAACTT
>JAQXAP010000047.1 GCA_029252865.1 Polaribacter sp. | reverse complement strand
TCTCCCCAAGCCATTAATATGACCCTTTTGGCTTCCATTATTTTTTTAACTCCTAATGTTATTGCTGTTCTTGGCGTATTATCTAATCCAGAAAAATCTCCACTTGCAGCTACCCTTGTTATATGATCAAGAGCAACTAATCTTGTTTTTGAATTTTGAAGCGAACCAGATTCGTTAAAACCAATGTGCCCATTTCCTCCAATTCCTAAAATTTGTAAATCTATGCCTCCTAGCGCTTCAATTTTTGATTCGTATTGATCACAGTAATCTTTAATTTCTATTTTTGATAAAGTACCGTCTGGAACGTAGCAATTTTCTGGTAAAATATCAATGTGATTAAACAATTGCTCTTGCATAAAACGCACATAACTATTTACAGAATCGGGCTCCATTGGATAGTATTCATCTAAATTAAATGAAACTACATTTTTAAAACTTAAGCCTTCTTCTTTGTGAAGACGCACTAACTCCGCATACAATCCTTTTGGAGAAGATCCTGTAGCTAAACCTAAAATACAAGGTTGCTTTTGAGATTGTTTTACTTTAATAAGGCTTGCAATTTCTGATGCAATGGCATTTGAAGCTGAGGTAGAGTCTGGATAAACTACGGTTCCAATATTTTCAAATCTTTTTTCGAAACTAGTTGCTTTATCTATGATACTTTTTAACATTGTTCTTTATTTAGAGTATTCCTTATTATTTATAAAACTGATGATTTAATTTTTTTCCAGGATCTAATTAAAAGTAGACCAGAAATAATTGCTAATATTGTAGTAATTGTAGCATTGTTTGTATCTCCATAAATCCAGTATCCTGTTGCAAACATGCAGTTATAAATAAGCAGACAACCCAATAGCATTGCTAATATTCCTGAAGGAACAGACCAAACTTGGTTTTTATTTGCAATTTCTTTATTCTCTTTTTCTGCATCTATTATAACTTTTTTCCATCCTAAACCACCTGGTTGAATTTTCTTGTAAAAACTTTGTAAAACTTCTTTACTTTCTGGTTGTGTTAAAAATGTTGCAGCCAACCAAATTATTGTTGTAAAAAATACAACAAAAGGAATTTCCATATAATCTTCGAAAAGACCATTACCTACACCAAATAAATAATCTCCCAATGGTGTTAATTTTATCGTTAACGAAATAATACCCGAAGCAAACATTGCTGTAATTTCACTCCAAGCATTTATTCTCCACCAAAACCATCTTAAAATAAAAATAAGACCAGTTCCTGCTCCAAATACTAAAAGTAATTCAAAAAGTTGTAGTGCATTTTGTAATAATAATGCCAAACCAGCACTTAACATCATTAGAACTATAGTTGATATTCTTCCAACAGCAACCAATCTTTTTTCTGAGGCATCTGGATTTATTTGTTGTTTGTAAAAATCGAAAACAATGTAAGAAGAGCCCCAATTTAATTGAGTTGAAATTGTGGACATGTATGCTGCAATTAATGAAGCTAAAACTAATCCTAATAATCCGCTCGGTAATTTTGTAAGCATTGCAGAATATGCTAAATCGTGCCCTAACTTATCGTCAGCAATACTTGGAAAAGCTTCTTGAATAGATGCCAAATCTGGAAAAACAACTAAAGACGCTAATGCTACTAAAATCCATGGCCAAGGCCTTACTGCATAATGCATAATATTGAAGAAAAAAGTGGCTCCTATTGCATGATTCTCATCTTTTGCTGCTAACATTCTTTGAGCAATATAACCCCCACCACCTGGCTCTGCTCCTGGATACCAAGAACTCCACCATTGCACAGCTAAAGGAATTACTAAAAGAGTAATTAACGCACTTTTGTTACTAAAATCTGGTAAAATTGATAATTTATTAGATACCTCTTTATTGGCCATTAATGCCTCAATACCACCAACTTCTGGTAAATTTACCAAGAAGTATGCTGCACCTATTGCACCTCCCATTGCAACAAAAAATAAAATAAAATCGGTGTAAATAACACCTTTAAAGCCTCCTAGAGCGCTAAAAGTAACAGTTATAATCCCTGCACTAACTACAGTTTGCCAAGGTTCTAACCCCAACATTATTCCACCAATTTTAATTGCTGCTAAAGTTACTGCAGACATGGTAATAACATTGAATATAACCCCTAAATAAATAGCTCTAAATTTTCTTAAAAATTTAGCTGGTTTTCCTCCATAGCGTAACTCATAGAATTCTAAATCTGTATTTACATTCGATTTTCGCCATAATTTTGCATAAACAAAAACGGTTAGTAAACCTGTTATTAAAAATGCCCACCAAACCCAATTACCAGAGACACCATTTGTTCTAACAATATCTGTTACTAAATTTGGTGTATCTGTAGAGAAAGTAGTTGCAACCATAGAAACACCGAGTAACCACCAAGGCATTGTGCGACCAGAAAGGAAAAATTCTGATGAATTTTTACCAGATTTTTTTGAAACCCAAATTCCTATAGATAATGTAATGGCAAAAAATGATATTATTAAAAAGTAGTCTAAAGTGCTTAATTCTACCATGGTTTAATGTTTAAATTTAGTGATTTATTAATTTTATTTTTTGTGTGAAACTTTCTATCAATTTAAATTGATTTTTGACTCTGTCTAAATTGTGTTCTGAATAATTCGTTTTATAATAGATGTCATTTTTTAAATAATCCGTTAAAAAACGAAGTGCCATTATAAAAATCATAGTTTTTGCGGCTAACGGCAAGTGTTTTAATCCAATTTCCGATAAGGTATCTTTTGTTTTTTCTAAAAACCCTTTTTCATAAGCCTTGTAATAATCTAAATTGAATTCAACTTTAGATAGGTCTTTTTCGTCTTCTGCTGCTGTATTACAGATGGTTCTGATGGCATCCCCAAAATCATAATGAATAATACCTGGCATCACAGTATCTGTATCTATCATACAAATACCTTTATTGTTTTTATCAAAAAGAGAATTTGATATTTTAGTATCATTATGAGTTACTCTTGTTGGTATTTCTCCACTCTTTTTTAATTCTTGAAGAATATGCATTTCTTCTTTTAAACTTGCCACTAATTTTGTGTGTTTAGCTGCTTTAAACAATCGTTCTTTAGAGGCGCTCTGTAATGCGGATGCATATTGCTTAAAACGAAAAGTCATGTCATGAAAATTAGGAATTACATCAATTAATTGACTGCTGTCAAAATCTGATGTACCATTTAAAAATTCACCAAGCAATTTACCTCCTTCATAAGCGATTTCCCTATCTTTTACTATTTCATACGTTATACTATTGTTTATAAAAACCATTACATTCCAGTAATTTCCATCCTTTTTTAAATAATAAGAATTAGAGTTTTGGACTTTCACAAAACTTAAAACTTTTTGACTTAACTCTTCATCAGAAATATTTGAAAATTTACTTTTTAAATGTTTACTTGTAAGTACTTTGTTATTTACTAAACCTGGTACATCTTTAAAAATAGTATGATTAATTCTTTGAACAATGTAGCATTTGTCTTCTTCGGTATTCACCAAAAAAGTGTCATTAATATGTCCAGAATTTAACTCGGAATGACCGATGTAATTACATTTATGATCAAACTCATTGAAAATAATTTTTAGCGCACTTGCTTTCATATTAACCCCATAAATTTTTTGGATAAACTCCGTTTTCTTTTAATCTTTTAATTTCATTTTGCGCTTTTTCCTTATCACCACTATAAGTTACGCCAAACCATTTTGAATCTGATTCTAAAACTTTTACAGATGCTTTTTTGTTCTGTAACATTTTATTTACAATCAATGGTAGATAAAATTCGGCTTTAAGATTTTCTTTGTTTTCTTTTAAAAAATCCAGAAATAGTTTTTCTCCAAATTCAAAACATTTAGGAGTAAATCCCCAAAAATTCATAGAAACAGTTGTGTTTTCATCGATTGAAGCCATCACGCCATCCTTGTTTTCACTTTTAAGAATTCCATCAATTTTTTCAATTCTTACTCTTTCTGTAACATCTGTTAAGTAACCATTTTTATCTAATGTACATTCTCCCCTAGAAACATATCCATTATCAGAAACTGTATTTTTTAGAGAATAAGCTACCATACTAAAATTACAGCTATTTTTATCTGTATTTTTTAGATGATCTGCCATCACATCAAAAGCTTGCTTGCTGTAAAAATCATCGGCATTAATGATAGCAAAATTTTCTTTTACAATATTTTTTGTCATTAAAAGTGCATGACCAGTTCCCCAAGGTTTTACTCTTTCTGCACTAATGTATTTTTCTGGGACTTTGTCTACTTCTTGGAACACATAATCCACCTCAACCTTGTCTCCTAACTTTTTATCAAAGATTCCTTTAAAATCTTTTTCAAAAGTTTTTCTAATCACAAAAACTACTTTACCAAAACCAGCTTGAATTGCGTCATACAATGAAAAATCTATAATTGTATCTCCTTCTTCAGTAAAAGTATCCATTTGCTTTAACCCTCCATATCTACTCCCCATTCCGGCTGCTAATATGACTAATATAGGTTTACTCATTTTTTTTTAAGTTTAAGCTCTGTTATAAACAAATTAATTGACATGTTTAAAAACCGAAAAAACGAGTATTTAAACCACAAAAAACTCTTTGATTAAAGACAAATCTATATAAAAAAAAAAGAAAAAGAAAGGGAAATTGTAATTATTGTGCTCGAACACAATAATTTTGTGTTATCGAACACATTTATTTATATTTGTATTTATGACAAGAAAGTATACTATTAAGGATATTGCTAAAATTGCCGGTGTATCTAAAGGCACAGTTGATAGGGTATTGCATAAAAGAGGAAAAGTATCTCAAAAAGCATTAGAGAGGGTAAATGCCGTGTTGAACGAAATAGATTACAAACCAAACTTATTAGCAAGAAGTTTAAAAAATACGAAAGAGTTTCATATTTGTGTTGTTTTACCTAATTACAAAGAAGACGCTTTTTGGCTTCCCTCTTACAAGGGTATTCTTGAAGCAATTCATGAATTTGCTTCGTTTGGCGTGCGTATAGAGGCCTTTTTTTTTAAACCTAATAACATAGAGTCATTTATAGACGTTAACCAAAAGGTCTTAGAATTGTCTCCTAATGCTGTTTTACTAACCCCTTTGTTTTATAAGGAAACAGTTAAAATTGTCAATAATTATTCAGCATCTAATATTATTGTAAGTAAGTTTAATAATCAATTAGAAATAGAAAATACGAAAAATTTTGTTGGGCAAGATTTATTTCAAAGCGGCAGAATTGCTGCAAGTTTAATGAAAATTATAACTCCTAAGAATTGCAATATTGCAATTATCCATATTGATGAAGATTATAACAATTCAATCCACATGCAAGAAAAGGAAAAGGGATTTAGAACTTATTTTAGTGAACTAAAAAATACCAATTATAGACTATCTACCTTTAGCTCTAAAAATACCGACCTACAAAATACCTTAAATGATATTTTAAAATCATCTAAAAATTTAACGGGAATTTTTGTAACAACCTCAAAGACATATATGGTAGCCGAAATTATAAAAGAAAAAAATATAAAAATTATTGGATATGATTTATTAGATCAAAATATAGAATACCTGAAAAAAAATCTTATTTCGTTTTTAATTCATCAAAATCCCAAAAAACAAGTATTTCTGGGTTTAACATACTTAGTAGAACACTTACTATTTAATAAAGAAATACCATCGAAGAGCTTAATACCAATAGATATTATTAATGCTGAAAATCTAGAATTATATCTCCAATAAATAAGATAAATTTATGAATATATTCAGGGTAAATTCAATCCAAGAAAAAAATATATCCCTTTTAGAAAAAGGAAACAATGTTATTTGGAATAAAGCAAATAGCATAAATAACTTTCTTTCTCCTTGGGATAAAGAGCCCATTAAAAAAATAGAATTTAAAGCTATTCATAATCATGAAAAAGTATTTTTTCAATTTAAAGTTGATGATTCTCACACGCATATTCATCCTTCAGAAGATGAAAATGATAGTATAAATAATTCTGACAGAGTAGAATTATTTTTTAGAAGTGATGCCTCTTTAAATCCTTATTATTGTTTAGAAATCGATACATTAGGCAGAGTGATGGATTTTAGAGCAAAACCGAACAAAGAGTTCGACTTTAATTGGAAATGGCCTTCTCAAGATTTAGAAATAAAATCATCTGTAGAATCGAATTGTTTTATTGTAGAAATCGCCATTTCTATTCAGTCTTTAAAAGACTTAAATTTGTTAAAAAATGGACAAATAGAAACAGGTGTTTATCGAGCAAAGTATAATTTACAAAAAGACAAAACATTTCAACCAACTTGGATCACTTGGGTAAACCCAGAAACAGCAACTCCTAATTTTCATACAGCAACTTCATTTGGATTATTAACACTTGAAAACCATTAACATAATCTAAAAAACTACAATAGTTGTTTTAATAACCGCGTATTAACAATATCCAACTAAAAAATTTACTTCCTTAAATAAAATATATGTAACCGTTTTTATGACTAACTTATTTTTTACCATTGACAATGAAAAGCCCCGTATTGGTGAATTATTAATAAAGTTGAGTTCAAATAAATAGGAATTATCCACTTCAAAATATAATTTAGTTAATAAATCATTTTTAATATCTTTGTAATCTCCTAACTTAAAAAAAATGAGCGAATTCTTACTCTATTTCAAAATGGGTCTTAACCATGTGTTAGACT
>JAQXAP010000007.1 GCA_029252865.1 Polaribacter sp. | reverse complement strand
AATTTCATTTGATGAAAATTACCAAAAAACAATAAATTAACTTTTTTATTAGCAACATCTTCTTTTGTAAATTTTCCTTGTGTAATATTAGGTCTTGTCGCTAAAATTGATAAAATGATAGATGCAACTGTAAAAGTTATGAATAAAACCGTTGGAATTATTAAGTAACTATTCGAAGGATTATCTAGTTTTGGTATTAAATTAGATAATGCTAAAGAAACTATAATTGCATTTACCGAAAGTAAAATATTGGCTTTCGTATCTGCAATATTACTTAAAGTCATGTGGTTTTTTAAAGCAATCCTAAACATTGTTTCTACTCCACGCTCAGGCACACTCACTTTCTCTTTTTTTAATTCTAAAGCATCTTGCTTCTGCCTAAATTTTTTAACATCATCTTTTAACTCTTTTTGACTTCTTATTAATTTAGAAAGATTTTTCTGTTTCCCTTTTGTCCAACTTTTTAAAGCATACTCTGTATTAAAACGATGTTTTCGAGTGAAAAAATCGATATTTTCTGCGACCCATTCCGTATCAGAAACATTTTTAAAACCTGTTAACTCCCACTCTTTTCTTAACAAGTAAGTAAAATCAAAAAAGTCTTTTGAGGCTAAATGCGAGCAATCTGCATCAATAATTATTTTTTCTAAATCATTTTTTGGGTGACTACCCATTTTAGTTGCTAAAATAAGAGCTGATATGGCCTTAATTCTATCATCAGAAACTTTATTTTCTTTTAAAAATGCAGCAGCAATTTGAACGCTTTCTTCTTCGTGGTTTTCAGTTGTCTTAATAAAACCAGTGTCATGAAACCAAGCAGCAATTTGTAGATTTTCGGCGGCTAGTTCGTCAATTTTTATATGTTCTGTAAGCTCTTTTATGCTTTTAACAACTCTTTGTGTATGCTCTAAATTATGATACACAAATTTTCTATCTAAATCTTTATTTAATAAACTAAAGACATACTTTTCTGTATCAATAATTAATGTGCTCATAGTAAGATTATTTTATAAATGAATAAGAATAAGTGATGACTTATTTCATTACCTTTTAAATATTCGTCGTAAATTTAAGTATTACTTTCATCCGCCTACAAATTAACGATTATTTGTAAGTTAGCAAGTGTTTTTGCATCGAAAAAGTGAGCTCGCATATCAATATTAATAACAAAAAGAAAGAGAACATATGCTTACGTGGAAAGAAATTATCAGCTTTACTGTAAATGGAAATCCAACTCCAGATACAAGAGTTGAAAAGTCAGAAGCAGAATGGAAAGAGTTATTAACTGAAAAACAGTTTACAATAACAAGAAAAAAAGGCACAGAAAGGCCAAATTCTGGAGCTTTATGCAGTATTTATGATGAGGGAAAATACAATTGTATTTGCTGCAATACTCCTTTATTTGACTCTAAAATAAAGTACGATTCAAGTTCCGGTTGGCCAAGTTTTACACAGCCAATAAAAGAAAACGCTATTAAATATCATAAAGATATTTCTTTTGGAATGATAAGAGTAGAAGTGATGTGCAATACTTGTGACGGACATTTAGGACATGTTTTTCCTGATGGACCCGCACCAAGTGGGTTGCGTTATTGTATTAATTCTGAGTCAATGGTTTTAGATAGAAAATAAATAAACTATTTTTAAATGTTGATGGCACACTAGTAAAATTGCAATGGGTTTTTATTGAAATGTGCTATATATTTAGTAATATGACATTTAAAATAAAGGAGACATTCCATCTCTCAAAATATCAAGAATAAATAGAAATGCCTAAAAATATACAAATTGCCACTTTAGGAGGTGGATGCTTTTGGTGCACTGAAGCCGTATTCCAGCATGTAAAAGGAGTAGAAAAAGTTGTATCTGGTTATTCTGGTGGAAATGCTCCAGGAAAACCAACATATAGAGAAATCTGTTCTGGATTAACAGGGCATGCAGAAGTAATTCAGATTACTTTTGATGCAAACATAGTTTCGTATGAAAATCTCTTAGTGATTTTTATGACGACCCACGATCCAACAACGTTAAACAGACAAGGAGCTGATAGAGGCACTCAATATAGATCTGTGATTTATCATCATAATCAAATACAAGAGAAAATTGCTGCCGAAGTTTTAGTGCAAGTGCAACAATTTTATAAAAACAAAATTGTAACAGAAATTAGCCCCCTCAATATTTTTTATGATGCTACAGAAGAGCATCAAGATTTTTACAAAAAAAATAATGGACAAGGTTATTGTATTTATGTGATTGAACCAAAACTGGCTAAATTGAGAGACTTACATGCTGATAAATTAGTTTAACCTGATTGAAAATTAGGATTCAAACAAATGCTATAAAACTCAAAATAACAAAAGATTTTTAGAAAATTTTTCTATCAAAAATCTTTAAAAATGATCAGTGAAACAACATATGAAGCTGAATATAAAAAATACTTTTACATCAGAAAACCCTGCAGACTCAATTCTTAAAAATACAAGAAGACAAGTTGAAGAAGCCGTATATTCTTATGTAAATCCGAAAAAAACAAAGGCACCTCAAATATTACATGTTTCAGAAGAAATGGCCTCTGAATTGAATATCTCTGAAAAAGAATTAACATCTGAATTTTTTAAAAATATTGTAACTGGAAATGAAATTTATCCAAATACAAAACCTTTTGCCATGTGTTATGGAGGACATCAATTTGGAAATTGGGCAGGACAATTAGGTGATGGAAGAGCAATTAATTTATTTGAAGTTGAGCATCAAAATAAAAATTGGAAAGTACAATTAAAGGGAGCTGGAGAAACCCCATATTCTAGAACTGCTGATGGTTTAGCCGTCTTAAGATCTTCTGTAAGAGAATATTTGTGTAGCGAGGCTATGTTTCATTTAGGAGTACCCACAACACGCGCTTTATCTTTAAGTTTATCTGGAGACGCTGTTTTACGCGATATTTTATATGATGGAAATCCCGCCTATGAAAAAGGCGCAATCATTTCTAGAGTCTCTCCAAGTTTTTTACGTTTTGGAAATTATGAAATTTTTGCAGCTAGAAAAGATATTAAAAACTTGAAGTCTTTAGTTGATTATACAATCAAAAATCATTTTTCGATTACAGAGAAAAAACCGAAAGAACGTTATATCAAATTTTTTAAAGAAGTTTCTAAACGTACTCTAGAAATGATCATTCACTGGCAACGTGTTGGTTTTGTTCACGGAGTCATGAATACAGATAACATGTCTATTTTAGGTTTGACCATCGATTTCGGACCTTACGGGTGGCTAGAAGGTTTTGATTTTGGTTGGACTCCAAACACAACCGACAGACAGCAAAAACGATACAGATATGGGAATCAGCCCAATATCGGTTTATGGAATTTGTATCAACTAGCCAATGCTTTGTATCCAATAATTGAAGAGGTAGCACCTTTAAATAAAATTTTAGAACAATATAAAATTGATTTTGAAACAAAATCTTTACAGATGATGAAATCAAAATTAGGTTTATTTACTTCGGATGAAGATGATGTAAAACTGATTCAAGATTTAGAAGACACCTTGCAATTGGTAGAAACTGACATGACTATCTTCTTCAGAAAACTGAGTGATTTCACTGACAATAGTTCTGGTTTTCAATTGATAAAAGAATCATTTTATGACTACAAAAATATTTCTAATGAAGTAACGAATACCTGGAATTTGTGGTTTAAAAGATATGATGAAAGACTTAAAATTGAAAGAGCATCAATAGAAGAACGAAAGGAAAAAATGAATGCTGTAAATCCTAAATACGTACTGCGTAATTACATGTCTCAATTAGCAATTGATGAGGCTGACAAAGGAAATTACACTCTAATCGATGCACTATTTAAACTTTTAAAAAAACCATATTCCGAGCAACCAGAAAACGAAAAATGGTTTGCAAAAAGACCTGAATGGGCAAGAAATAAAGTAGGGTGCTCTATGTTATCATGTAGCTCATAAATTAAAAAAACTATGAAATTAGGATTGAAAGAATTCGAGTAAATCAAGAAAATAAAAACTTGAAACTTGAAACATGAGCGACGAAAAATAACCTAAAAGTTTTATATTTAACACTTAAATCTAGTTTTCATAGATGATTCACGAACTTAAAGAAATTATCCATCAAGCAGTTATCAATCAAAAAAAAGAATTGAAAAACGTGTTGGCAACTGTGGTGTATTTAGAGGGTTCATCTTATAGAAAACCAGGAGTTAGAATGTTAATTTCTGAAGATTTAAACTCTGTTGGTTCGGTTAGTGGTGGCTGTGTAGAAAAAGAAATTATTCACCGAGCAAAAAGTGTTTTTATTGATAACAAACCAAAAATAATTACGTACGACGGTAGATATAAATTAGGTTGCGAAGGCGTTATATACGTTTTAATTGAACCTTTTTTTATTACTAATAATTTCACAAATCATTTTTCTAATGCCCTTTTAAAAAGAAAAAAGTTTCAAATTGAAAGTCATTTTATAAAAGAGAATGAAGCTTTTGGGAATTTTGGATCTGTAGTGACTTTTGAAAACAAACAACAAATTGAATTCTCTAAAAATTTTACACTGAAGGAGAATAGTAATCTAGAACTTTTTTCACAAATAATAGAACCCAGTTTTAAACTAATTATAATTGGAAGTGAACATGATGCTGTTAAACTTTGTAAAATATCATGTAACCTGGGATGGGAAATTGATGTAGTTACATCACTAAAAGATAGTAAAGAAATAAAAGATTTTCCAGGAGCAAGTTCTGTGACTAGCAATTCTCCTGAAACAATCCAATTTTCTAATATTGAAGAAAATACTGCTATCATAATTATGAATCATAATTATGTACAAGATTTAAAATATGTGATAAAACTGGCTGAATATAAACCAAAATACATAGGAATTATAGGAGCTCCACAAAGACGAGAACACTTATTTAGTGACCTTTTTGAATTTATTCCTGATATCTGTGAAAAATTTTTAGAAAGTATTTATACACCAGCAGGTTTGCATATTGGAGCCGAAACTCCTGAAGAAATTGCGGTTTCTATCATTGCTGAAATTTTATCAGTAATAAGAAAAAAAGAGCCTTTTTCTTTAAGAACTATTTCGGGTAAAATCTATAACTAAATTGATGAAAAATATTGCCATTGTAATTTTAGCTGCAGGAAAATCATCAAGAATGAATGCTACAAAGCAGTTAGAAAAAATAAACGATAAAACACTTTTAGAGATTACTTTAGAAAAAGTAAAAAGTATTTTCTCTGAAAACATGTTTTGTGTCTTAGGGTATAATCATGATGAAATTATCCATAAAACAAACACCGAAAACATAGAGATTATTCAGAATAAAGATTTTGAAAATGGGTTAAGCTCAAGTATTGTTACTAGTCTTCAATACTTTAAAAATAATAAGCTTAATTTTGATGGAGTGTTTATTTTACTTGCAGACCAACCAGCAATTGAAACCTCCTATATGAAAGCTATGTGCAATTTATTTCAAGAAAAAAAGCATCTAATTATTGCTTCTCACTATGGGAACAAATTGGGTGTTCCTGTTATTATTCCTAAAAAACACTTTTCATCTCTACTTTTAATTGAAGGCGACAAGGGAGCTCAGGAGTTTATAAATAATAAAAAAAATGAGGTAATTTATTCAAGACAAGCAACAAACCTCCTCGACATTGATACAAAAGAAGATTTATTGATTTATCAAAATTCATTTTTAAATAGTTAATTTCACTTTCATGAAACTATTCAAATA
This sequence comes from Polaribacter sp., assembly GCA_029252865.1. Taxonomy (GTDB): domain Bacteria; phylum Bacteroidota; class Bacteroidia; order Flavobacteriales; family Flavobacteriaceae; genus Polaribacter. The sequence continues at coordinate 1,309 of JAQXAP010000007.1, read as the reverse complement.
CGCAATCCTTTCTTTATTGCTATTATTGATTTCTGCTTGTGCAACTGGCAAAATACAGATTGCAAAAAATCAGCAAAAAATCATTAAAAAAGACAGTACTTTAATTGCGCATACTTCTTATTTAATTGGTGATGCGGGTAATTCTACTTTAACTAAAAATGCTCCAGCCTTAGACTATTTAAAAAAACATCTTATTAAAGCATCAAAAAAATCAACATTAATCTTTTTAGGTGATAATGTTTATGAGACGGGAATTCCGGACAAACAGTCTAAGAATTATCCTTTAGCAAAGAGAAGAATTGATGCACAAACTGATGTTGCTAAATTATTTAAAGGAAATTCAATATTTATTCCAGGAAATCATGATTGGTATAATGGATTAGATGGTTTAAAACGAGAAGAAAAATTAGTAGAAAAAGCACTTGGTAAAAACTCTTTTTTACCAGAAAATGGTTGTCCTCTCAAAAAAGTTGAAATTTCTAAAGACATTGTTTTAATAATTGTAGATACACATTGGTATGTTACAAACTGGAACACACATCCAACTATAAATGATAATTGTGAAATAAAAACAAGAACAAAATTCTTAGATGAATTTGAGGGGGTGATAAAAAAAGCAAGAGGAAAAACTACAATTATTGCACTTCATCATCCGATGTTTACAAATGGTTCTCATGGAGGAAAATATTCTCTAAAAAGCCATTTGAACCCACTACCTGTTTTGGGTTCTATGAAAAATCTAATTAGAAAAACATCTGGTATTACAAATACTGACATCCAAAACAAAAGGTACAATGAACTCAGAAAACGTATTATAACCCTGTCAAAAGAGAATGATAAAACCATTTTTGTTTCTGGTCATGATCACAACTTACAATATATTGTACAAGACAATCTTCCTCAAATAGTCAGTGGTTCTGGCTCAAAAACAACCCCAACTAAACTTAGTAAAAATGCAAAATTCACCTATGGAGAGCAAGGTTTTGCTAAATTAGAAATTTACAAAGACGGTTCATCAAATGTTTATTTTTACACCGTAAAAGATAATAAGATTGTTTATCAAACAGAAGTATTTACAGCAAATGATAAAAAGGATTTTTCAGCTTTCCCTAAAAATAGAATTACTGAGAAAAAGGCATCAATTTATACCAAAGAAGAAATCACAAAAAGTGGCGTTTACCGCTTTTTGTGGGGAGAACGTTATCGAAAATATTTTGGAACGGAAGTAAATGCACCAACTGTAAATTTAGACACATTGTTTGGAGGCTTAACACCTGTTAGAAAAGGCGGTGGCCATCAATCTAAATCA
>JAQXAP010000067.1 GCA_029252865.1 Polaribacter sp. | reverse complement strand
TAGCGTTATTTTTAGAATCAGGCCACACAGGGATCATAAAACCATCTTTAAAAACACTGTTTTCCTCAATTGGTAAATAACTGACATTGGGGGTTTTAATTTTTGACAAGCTCCAAATTGTTAAAGGAATTTTTTCTATTTGCTGATTTTTTGCAGCTATTCTTTTTATCAATTCTTGTTTTATTTTAACTCCAGTTCCTTTTTCTAAAATTGTAATCGTTCTTTTTATTTGTATTCCTAACAAAGTGCTAATTGGACTCTCTAAAACAACTCCATTATCTAAACATGTCGCTTTATAAGCACTGGCATTGATAAAAGGATCTGGAACATGCCTGCTTCCTGTTAAAAGATGAAAATATTCTTCAGAACAAGGTAAAACTCTATTACCCCCGATATCTGGAGCCTGAATGTTTTCATCTTTTTTGTAATACTTTCCTGATGAAAACTCAATACCGCTAAATACTTGGTTTTCATAAAAAATATTCTCTCCTTCTTGAAAACTAAAATGAAGAATCCTCCCCATTTCTGGAACAACTATAATTTTTATCTCTGAATTGGAAATTTCTATTGATTTTCCCCATCCTCTATATGTTATATTTTTGACTACTATAGCAGACATCACATTTATTTTAATTGCAAAAATGATAAAAAAAAGGGATGTAATTATATCTTATTTTTTTTAGCGCTTTTTTTTAGCAGTATCTTTGAGTAAACTGGCTCAAACGAGACATTTAAAATCACAAAGAAAATAAAATTTGAAAAATATTAGAAAAAAAATCAAAAAGCCGTGGCCCACAAAAGATGCGATGGAGCAAGTGTATGAAATGCACCTTTGGGGTAATAATAATTCTAAATTTTATTCAGGAATAGGATCACATGACCCCGAGATAATAGCCCCTTACATTGCCGTCGTGTCTTCCTTTTTGAAGTCTTTTAAAAAACCGATCATTGTCTGTGATCTTGGCTGTGGAGATTTTAATGTAGGAAAAAACCTTGTAGATTTTAGCTTAAATTATATCGCAGTAGATGTTGTATCTCACCTAATAAACCATAATAAAAATACATTTAAAAATGAAAAATTAGAGTTTCAATGTATAGATATTGCAGTAGATTGCTTACCCTACGGAGATTGTGCCCTCATAAGACAAGTATTACAACATTTGTCTAATACGGAAGTTAAGCAAATTATTGATAAACTAAAGAAATTTAAATATGTCATAGTTACTGAACACATTCCTAATAACGCATTTATACCTAATAAAGAAATTATTTCAGGACAAGGTACTAGGTTAAAAAAACAAAGTGGAATAGACCTATTAGCTCCTCCATTTAACTTCAATGTAAAAGAAAAAAGGGAATTATTAGAAATTCGACCAAAAAACACCAAAGGTGTAATAACTACCACACTTTACAAAGTTTTTTAACCTGTATAATTTTATCATTTTTTTTCTGCAAAAAGAATTATAAAGACCAATAAAACTTGGCATAAGAATTGATTTTAAGTAAGTGCACAGGAATAATACAAATATTAAGTTGCTGAAAACCAGTAAAATAAAAAAAAATAAATTGACGTTAATTTTTTGATTTAAAGAAAAAATGTCAGTATGACAGAGATATAACCAATGAGCAAACCAAAAATAATGCATTTAGACAATTTGTCGCTTCAAAGTATGTTAAATGAAGATTCTGAATTAATTCCGTTAATGACACCAGAAGATGAGGAAATCATCAACAAGGAGAGTGTACCTGAAGTTTTACCTATTTTACCTTTAAGAAATACTGTTTTATTTCCTGGAGTTGTAATCCCAATAACAGCGGGAAGAGATACTTCAATACAACTAATTAAAGAAGCTAACAAAGGTGATAAAGTCATTGGAGTTGTTGCACAAAAAAATGAAGATGTTGAAAAACCTGACTTAAAAGATATTCATACAACTGGAGTTGTTGCACAAATTTTGCGCGTTTTAAAAATGCCTGATGGAAACACAACCGTAATTATCCAAGGTAAAAAACGTTTTGAAATTGATTCCATTATCCAGGAAGAACCATATCTAAAAGCTACAGTTAAAGAAGCATTTGAAGACAGAGAAGTTGAGAATAAAAAAGAATTTGATGCGATTATTGAATCGATCAAAGAACAAGCTTTAGAAGTAATCAAGGAAAACCCTATGTTACCTTCAGAAGCATCTTTTGCAGTTAAAAATATAAAATCCGACTCCTTTTTGGTGAATTTCATTTCATCAAATATGGATTTAAAAGTTGCCCAAAAACAAATAATTTTAGAGAAAAATAATCTTAAAGAACGTGCTTTATTAACCCTAAAAAGTCTAAATAAAGAACTTCAAAAATTACAATTACGTAATGATATTCAGTCTAAAACTCGCGAAGATTTAGACCAACAACAACGAGAATATTATCTAAATCAACAATTAAAAACCATTCAAGAAGAATTAGGTGGTGCTTCTAACGACCAAGAGTTAGAGGAAATGTTGACACAATCAAAAACTAAAAAGTGGAGTAGAGAAGTTGATAATACGTTTAAGAAAGAATTAAATCGCTTAAAAAGAATGAATCCGCAAGCTGCTGAATATGGTGTTCAGAGAAGCTATTTAGAATTATTACTAGAATTACCTTGGGGAGTTTATTCTGAAGATAAATTTGACTTAAAATTTGCTACAAAAGTTTTAGATAAAGATCACTTTGGTCTAGAAAAAGTAAAAGAAAGAATTATTGAACATTTAGCCGTTTTAAAGTTAAGAGGTGATATGAAATCGCCAATTATATGTTTATACGGACCTCCGGGAGTTGGTAAAACCTCTTTGGGTAAATCTGTAGCAGAAGCATTAGGGCGTAAATATATACGCATGTCTTTAGGTGGTTTGCGTGATGAAGCTGAAATTAGAGGACACAGAAAAACATATATTGGTGCAATGCCCGGCCGTTTAATTCATAATTTGAAAAAATCTGGAACTTCTAACCCCGTATTTGTTTTGGATGAAATTGATAAATTAGGTCAAAGTCATCAAGGAGATCCTTCCGCAGCAATGTTAGAAGTTTTAGATCCGGAGCAAAATGAAAGTTTTTATGATAATTATTTAGAAGTGGGTTATGATTTATCAAAAATACTTTTTATCGCAACAGCAAACAATTTAGGGCAGATTCCTTGGGCATTGCGTGATAGAATGGAAATTATAAATGTTTCTGGTTACACAATTGAAGAAAAAATAGAAATTGCAAAACGTCATTTATTACCAAAACAATTAAAAGAGCACGGTTTAACTGTAAAAAACCTAAAATTAGGTAAAAAACAATTAGAAAAAATTGTTGAAGGCTACACGCGTGAATCTGGTGTTCGTGGTTTGGAGAAAAAAATTGCTAAAGTAGTTCGTTTCGCTGCAAAATCGATTGCTCTAGAAGAAGAATATGATACTGCTATTTCTTCTGAAAAAGTAGAAGAAATTTTGGGAACACCAAAAAATAAAGATAAATATGAAAATAACGATGTTGCTGGAGTTGTTACAGGTTTAGCTTGGACGCAAGTTGGTGGAGATATTTTATTTATTGAATCTATTTTATCAAAAGGGAAGGGAGCACTTTCTATAACTGGTAATTTAGGAACAGTAATGAAAGAATCT
>JAQXAP010000126.1 GCA_029252865.1 Polaribacter sp. | reverse complement strand
CTTTTTTTATCACCAAAAGAATATTCTAAAATATCATCATCCCAACGATCTTGTTGTTTTAAATAATTGATGAAAATACCAGAATAAAAATTGGTGTTTTCATTTCCTTTAGATAGTTTTTTCTCAGTAATTATATGTAATTGCTCTACAGCTCTTGTTAAAGTGACATACAATAAATTAAAATTATCCAACTCCAGTTGTTCTCTTTGATGATCGTATATCTCTCGACCTCTTTTACTAACAATACTTAAGGTCTTATTATAATCAACTAAAAGTTCATTAAAACCACCATAGGATTCTGGCAATTCATTTAACCAAGATTTTGGTTTTATTTGACGATAAATATCAACATCACAAGGAAAAATTACGACAGGAAACTCTAATCCTTTAGATTTATGAATTGTCATAACCTGAACAGCACTTGCACTTTCTGACGCCACAATACTCAATCTATCTTTTTTGAGTTCCCAAAATTCCAAAAACTCACCGATATCAACTCCATTTCTTTGACGTTCTAGAACTACATCCAAAAAGAACTGAACATATGCATCCGAAGAAATCACCAAATTAAAACCCCTAATAATTTCTTCTATTTTTTCATAAAATGGTAATTGAAAAAAAATAGAAGCATCAAACGAAACTCCGTATTTTTTTAAAGACTCTAAAATAGTTTTATTATCTGCTTTTGAAAACTCTTTTAAAAAGTTATTTTTCGGAATTTCAATTTGCAAATGTTGATGCAAAAAATAGAGAATTTCAAATCGAGACTCTTCATCGCTGGGATTTTGTAAAACTTTAAGAAAATCAATAATAAAGGTAACTTTTTCGCTATTTTGAAGTAACAATGTTTCTGAAGACACAATATTTACTCCTTTCTCTGAAAGATACTTAGCAACTGCCACCCCATCTTTTCTTGTTCGTGTGAGTATACAGATTTCATTTAAAGAAAAGCTTTCCTTTAATTGATTAATTTTCTCTAAAACTTTCTGCGGATATTTTACTTTCTCAATCTCTTTATCGTCGCTTTTATCAAGAAAACTTAACGAGACATAACCTCCTTTTTTAGAGTTCTCTATTTGTTTATTTCCCTCTATAAATAAATTCTTATACGATTCATTTTGAAGAAATTTAGCTGTATGCTGGAAAAAAGAATTATTAAAATTAATAATCTCTGAATAACTCCTAAAATTAGTATCTAAATTTTTAATTTCTTTAGGAACATGAAAAGGATTTTCTCTATCGGAACCTAACTCAATAAATTGTTCCGCTTTTCCTCCTCGCCATCTATAAATGGCCTGTTTACCATCACCAACCAACAATAAATTGCTATTCTCTTGCGCTAATGTATTGTCTATTAAAGGGACTAAGTTTTGCCATTGTAAAACTGAAGTATCCTGCATTTCATCAATAAAATAATGTTGAAAACGCTGCCCTATTCTTTCATATATAAATGGTGCTGGCTGATTTTTTATGTTATCAGAAATAAGTTGATTAAACTCAGCATTCAATCGAATGTTATTATCTTCCTTTATAGCTTCTAATTCTGAGTTAATATTATTTAAAACTGCTAAAGGAATAATACTTTTTAGCGCCAATTTGTTCATGGAAAATTGCTGATAAACTAATTCAGATTCTTGAAACAATCGAATAATTTCTGGGACTATTTGATCTATAGAACTAGCCACTGAATCTATAGTAGATTTAGAATAATATTGATTATTTTCTATCGCTTTTTTTATGGTTTCACTCCGTTTAATAAAATCTATATTTACCGATTTCGTGCTCAAATCAGCAAAAAACTTAGGGATTGTTCCCCGCATAAAATCCTTATGCTCTAAATCATTATTATCTATGAGCTGAATGCATTCCTTACCTAACTTTTTTATCGATTCCTCTAATCCCTTTTGTTGACTATAAAGCTTCGTTTTTAAGTTTGTAAAATCATCTAATTGTTTATTGGCTAAGCTTCTAAAATGCGCTACATCATCTTCATTTAGTAAAATTTTTGCAAACTCGCTTAAATCTCTTGAAATATCCCAAGATTTATCATCATCAGTTTTATCTAAAGAATAGTCTATTAAAATACTTGTAAGTTTTTTATCTGTACCAATTTTAGAAATTAACACATCCACTGCTTCATTTAACAACGAAACTCCATCCATTTCTACTTCGAAATTAAGAGACAAGCCTAAATCATGAGCGAAATTTTTAATAATTTTATGTGTAAAACTATCTATTGTTGTAATTGAAAAGGCAGCGTAATTTTTTAAAATTGCATCTAGAATCTTTTCACTTCTCTGTTTAATTAAGTTTTTATCAATGCTAATTTCTTTGATTAAAACATTAAACAGGTCGTTCTCTTTACCGTCGGCAAAATCCTCGAGACTAGATAAAACACGCTCTTTCATTTCACCAGCAGCTTTATTAGTAAATGTAATTGCTAGAATTTTCTGAAACGAAAAAATATCATCCGAATTTAATAATACTTTTATGTACTCTTTAACAAGCGTAAAAGTTTTACCACTTCCTGCGGAAGCATTATAAACCTGAAATGAAGATGACTTTTTCATAGCACTATTTTTATTGCAAAATACAAAAAGCCAAACAGTTATTGTTTGGCTTTTTCGTTATATTTTTAATTGATTTCTAACCTAAACCAACATCCAGAGACATCATTACAATAAAACCACCAATAAAACCAAGTGTTGCGATATCTGTATACTTATCTCTTTGGGTTTCTGGCACAACTTCTTCAATAACCACAAAAATCATTGCTCCTGCTGCAAAGGCTAATGCATACGGCAATATTGGTGTGAAAAACGATACTGCTAAAGCTCCTAATACAGCTGCAATTGGCTCCACAACTGCGGATAATTGTCCGTACCAAAAACTTTTAAGTCGACTAACACCTTGTCTTCTTAAAGGCATTGAAACTGCAAATCCTTCTGGAAAATTCTGAATTCCAATTCCTATTGCCAAGGAAATTGCGGCAACAATCATTTCTGTCTGTTCAACACCAACTAGAGTAGATGCTGCTCCAAATAAAACTCCTACAGCCAAACCTTCAGGAATATTGTGTAACGTAATTGCTAACACTAACAATGTTGTTTTATGCCATTCCGTTTTTACGCCTTCTGCTTCACTTTCTTTAAAATTAATATGTAAATGTGGTAAAATTTTATCCAAACCAAAAAGAGATAGAGCTCCTAAACCAAAACCAATTGCTGCAGGTAAAACTTTCACAAAACCTTCTCCTGGACTGTTCTCTATTGCGGGCGCCAATAAACTCCAGAAACTTGCAGCTACCATTACTCCTCCCGTAAAACCTAGCATACCGTCTAAAACTGCTCTATTTGCCTTTTTGAAAAAGAACACTAGAGCCGCTCCTGCAGCTGTTAATCCCCATGTAAAAAGAGACGCATATAAGGCTGCTTGAATTGGGTGTTCTTTTCCAAATTCAACTAATTCATTAAAAATACTCATGATTTTTGTACGTATAAATTGTTTGCTATTTTATTTGAAATTGAAAGTTTCTTTCCATCTATTTGAATTGATAAAGAATCATCAAAATCTTCTTTTTCTAATACTATAATTTGTTTTCCTAAAGTGATTTCTTTTTTGTCTAAGAATTTTAAAAATTCTGATGAAGAGTCATTCACACCAACACACACTCCAGTCTCATTTTTTTCTAAAGTTGACAATAAACTTTTTTCTATTATCTTTAAACCTCCATCTTTATCAGGTATAGGATCTCCATGAGGATCATGTGAAGGAAAACCTAAAAAAGAATCTAATTGATTTACTAATTTAGGCGATTTAATATGCTCTAATTGTTCTGCAACGTCATGCACTTCATCCCAAGAAAAATTTAATTTATCAACTAAAAAAACTTCCCAAAGCCTATGCTTTCTTACAATACTAGCAGCAATCTTCTTTCCAAAACCTGTTAATGTTACCCCCTTGTACTTTTTATAAACTACAACGTCTTTTTCAGATAATTTCTTAATCATATCTGAAACAGAAGAAGCCTTTGTTTCTAACTTTTTAGCAATAGCGTTAGTACTAACTCCTTTGCCAGTATCTAACTCTAAATGATAAATTGCCTTTAAATAGTTTTCTTCAGAAAGTGTAAACATCCATATAATTTAGACAACAAATATATAGTTTTTATTTTTATTAAATATATTTTTAGACAAGGCTAAAAATATTTTATATATTTGCATGATATAAATTTAGTATAAATGAAAAATGCTCTCAATATTATTTCTATATTTCTTTTAGGAATAACATCAATAAAAGGACAAACAAATACTATAACAGGAAAGGTCACTTCAAAAGGAGAAGCATCTCCTTTTGTTAATATTTACCTCAAGAACACAAAACAAGGAACATCTACAAACGAAAATGGTATTTTTGAATTAAAAAATATTAAAAACGGAAACTACACACTTACAGCAAGTAGCGTTGGGTTTAAATCTAAATCTATAAAAATAAAACTAACAGGAAACCAAAATATCATTCAAAACTTTAATTTAAACAAAGATGATTTTTTAGATGAAATTGTTATTTCTGGAACTCTAAAACCTGTTTCAAAATCTAAAAGTCCAGTGCCTGTCGAAGTATACAGTAATACTTTTTTTAAGAAAAACCCCACCCCATCTATCTTTGAGTCTTTGCAGAATGTAAACGGTGTTAGACCTCAATTAAATTGCAATGTTTGCAATACGGGTGACATCCATATAAACGGTTTAGAAGGACCTTATACTTTTGTTCTAATTGACGGAATGCCAATTGTAAGTGGGCTTTCTACAGTATACGGATTAACTGGAATTCCCCAAGCATTAATAGAAAGAGTAGAAGTAGTAAAAGGACCTGCTTCAACCTTATATGGATCAGAAGCTGTTGGAGGTATTATAAATATCATCACAAAAAAACCATCGAACTCACCTATTTTATCTACTGATCTTTTAGGGAGTTCATGGGGAGAAATAAACACCGATATTGGTTTGCGCTATAAATTATCAGAAAAAACACAAGGACTATTAGGTGTCAATTATTTTAACTATCAAAATAGAATCGATAACAATAATGATGAATTTACAGATTTAACGCTTCAAAATAGAATTTCTCTTTTCAATAAAGTAAATATTGAGAGAAATAGTAATAAAGTGTTTACAATTGCCGGTAGATACGTATATGAGGATAGATGGGGAGGAGAAATGGATTGGGAACGCGAATTTAGAGGTACAGATATAAAATATGGCGAAAGTATTTACACCAATAGGTGGGAAACTTTTGGTACTTATCAATTGCCAACTTCAGAAAATATTACATTTCAATTTAGTGCAAATGGTCATTATCAAAATTCATTTTATGGAACAGACTCATATAACGCAGAACAACTAATTGGTTTTGGTCAACTTATTTACAACAAACAAATTGCAAAAAAACACGAATTACTTTTAGGTTTAGCTTACAGATACACTTACTATGAAGATAATACGTTTGCTACTTTAGAAAAAGATGGGATTACGAACAAACCCTCAGTAACACATCTACCTGGTTTCTTTTTACAAGATGAAATTGCTCTGAACTCACAAAACAAAATACTATTAGGTGGACGATGGGACCACAATAGTTTACATGGAAATATATTTACGCCAAGAGTAAATTACAAATGGAACTCTAAAGACAACTCTAATATTTTTAGAGCAAGTATGGGTAATGGTTTCAGAATTGCTAACGTTTTTACAGAGGACCACGCAGCATTAACAGGGGCAAGAGAAGTAGAGTTTGATGGAAATTTAGATCCTGAAACTTCATGGAATGCAAACATTAATTACGTAAAGAAAATT
>JAQXAP010000110.1 GCA_029252865.1 Polaribacter sp. | reverse complement strand
ACTCTTATTAGTCTTATGCAATTAGATGCAAAGCGTTACACGATGAAAGCGGATAAAGAGCAAAAACAAAAGATTGGACTACTTGCACAAGAAGTACAAAAAGTATTTCCAGAGCTAGTTAGCGAAGACAAAAACGGAATGCTTGCAGTGAATTATCAAGCGCTAGTACCAGTGCTTATTAATGCGCTAAAAGAACAAGAAGGGAATTATAATGAGCTTGAAAAAGAGCTTTCAGAATTAGAAACTTTAATTAAAGAAAAATGAAAAAACAACTCACCATTGTTGCATTAGCCATCGGCTTTAGTGTAAATGCACAAAACTATTCATTTTCAACTGTTGATATTGATGCTTTACTGACGGCAGGGTCTGTAGTCGTAGATGATCTTGTTATAGATGACGCTACTATAGGGCACAGTTCAGACACCGATCTATTTACTTTATCAGACGGTTTATTAACTATCGCAGGTGAAGTAGTTACCTCTTCAGACTCAAGACTTAAGGCTAATATTTTTTCTTTTGGACCGTCTCTGGCAATGATTTCAAAATTATATCCAAAGAAGTATACGATGTTAGAAGATAAAACACAACAAATTAAAATTGGATTTTTAGCACAAGATATTCAAAAGGTTTTTCCAGAGTTAGTAAGTATTAGTAAAAATAAAATGTTGGCAGTTAACTACCAAGGTCTTGTACCTGTTCTCATAAATTCGGTAAATGAATTAAGTTTAAAAAACGCTGACCTAAAAAGTAGAATTGAAAACTTAAGAAAATTAATTTCAGAAAAATAAAAAATATGAAAAAGTTAATATTATTAGTATCACTATTGTCTTTTTCAATGCATTCACAAAATGTAACTGTAAATTCAGGTAGAAGTTTTACTATTCAAAGCACAAGTTCATTGACAGTTGGTGGTAATTTCACCAACACATCAGGCACGGTAACTTTACATTCCGATTCGGATGAATTTTCATCGCTAATGGTCCGTGGTGCTGCCTCAGGAGATATCACCTACAACCGCTATGTAAATATAGTAGGCCCAGGAGAATGGGATTTAGTAGGTGCGCCAGTATCTGGTATGGCATTTAGTTCTTTAATTACAGATGCCAATATTGCCACAAACGGAAGTGGTGTTTATGCAGTAGGTGCTTATGACAATACCTTAGATACTTGGACAAATGCAACCAATGCAACCACAGGTGATTTAGCGTTAGGGCAAGGATACCAAATGGCCACCACAAGTGGAGGCACTCTTTCTTTTACAGGAGCAATTGCCAATGGAGACCAAAGTGTTATCATTAACAACAATAATGCAGCAAATTCAGGTTCAGGAAGGCGTTGGAATTTGATTGCCAATCCATTTGCCTCGTATCTTAATGCAAACAGTAATGCAGATGGCACAAACAATTTTTTAACTGCAAATGCAGCAGCAATTGATGATAATTTTGAGGCAATCTATGGATGGAAAGCTGATGGAACAGGATATGAAATTTACAACAATACAACCGCAGCCACTTACATTGCCCCTGGTCAAGGATTTTTTGTAGCCGCAGCAGGAAGTGGAGAGAATAAAACAATCAGTTTTACCCAAGCGATGCAAACAGTTACAGGAGCAGATGATTTTGTTGCCGCAAGATCCTCTGCGAGTTACAAATTGGTTTTAGACATGCATGGTGATGCTGTTAAAGTAGCAGATACTAAATTTTATTTTAAAGAAGGATTGACCTTAGGATTAGACCCAGGGTATGATGCCGGAGCCTTCAATCAATCTTCAGGTTTAAGTTCGAGACTTGTAGAACAAGACAATGGTATTGGCATGGGGATAAATGCGATGCCTACAGATGCTATGAGCAATGTAATCGTTCCTCTAGCCATAAATCAAGAAGCTAATATTGCTCTTGAAATTCAAATAGCAAATAGTACGATTCCAGAGGATATAAATGTTTATATAGAAGACACAGTAGAAAACACGTTTACACTTCTTACCAATGAGAGTTTTGAGCTTTTAACACAAACTACTTTGAGTGGTGCGGGCAGGTTTTATTTACACTTTACTACAGGCGTTCTTTCTATAGACACCGTAAGCAGTAGTTCTTTGGTTAACGCTTATAAAGGCAAAGGAAATGCTTATATCTCTTTAGAAGGATTACAGCAGTTCTCACAACCAGCAAAACTTACCCTATACAATGTATTAGGAATGAAAATACTTTCAAAAACAATTAAAAATGCTTCACAGAAAGAGCTGCTTTCTACTATAGGCGTTAAAAAAGGCGTGTACATCTTAAAGGTACAGGCAGAAAACATTGTTTTCACAAAAAAACTAGCAATAGAATAAGAACATCACATGAAAAATACAGAAAACACACCCAACGGAACAAATGATATCAGTAGAAAAGAAGCCGTAAAAAAAATGGGGAAATATGCTGCACTAACAGCCCTGGGAACATTTATGATTCTCAACCCTAAAAAGGCACAAGCACAATCTACACCGCCAGATCCTGGGTGGTAATTGGGGTTAAAACAACGATTAAAAGATCAAATAAAAGAAATACACCAATGAAACAATTTTTCACACTTTTGGCAACAGCAGTATCCACTGCAACAACTTTTGCCTAAGTGGGTATTGGTACTACAACGCCAGACGCTTCTGCAGCTTTAGATGTTACCTCTAACACAAAAGGATAGTTAAAAAGTTTATGAAGAAATAAAACTAATACTTAAAATAAATTAAGAAACCTCTTCAGCAATTTTTGGATTTTTTGTGGCAATTATTGAGTAAAAACTGACCTCATCAATAACAAACAAAATGATATCCATTTTGCGGAAATCCACATTCAAAACTGCGGAAATCCGCAGTGGAAATGTAATTGAAGATCGTAACTTTGCAATCTATAAATTTTAGTCGAAATGCACTTAAATTTCGTTTATGAGTATGTTTATAACCATAAACAACTGAATATGTTGTACTTATTCGCTGAATTTAAGATTATAATACGTATATTTGTATCCTAAAAACTAGCAGAAAAGAAAAATTAGAACACAATTTGTAAAATTATTAAAAGTAACCATTATGAGAAATACTGTGAAAAAAATAATATTAAGCATACTATTGATGTATGGTTCGATGTTTTCTAAATCAGAGGTCATAACGGATTGTACAAAAGAGATGGACTATGAAGGTAACGATGAGATTCAGATGTTTATATAAAATATTTAATAATCATTTATAATCCAAATAGGTAGTAATAGTCTAGAAAATCCCCCAAAAAAAGCTATGAAAAAGATTATTACACTTCTTACCGTATTTTATTGTGTTACTATTAACTCACAAAAGACTTCTATTACAGATGCAACTATTAAAGAAGCTGTTTCGGATTGGGCTTCTGCTCCGGCATTTGCAGAAGTAACCTACGGTAATATTTCAATATACCCTAACCCTGTTGTAGATAAGTTATTTATACAAGGGTTATCAGACGCATCAAAAGTTTTTATTTATAACATTTTAGGTAAGTTGGTAATATCTAAAATAACATCAAAGGAAATAGATGCAGATAATTTACAAAGTGGTATTTACATTGTAAAGATTGTAGATGAACAAAAAGAGATAGTTAAAAAGTTTATTAAGAAGTAAACTTATTCTTAAAATAATTTAAAAAACCCATTCAGCAATGTTTGGGTTTTTTTATGGCAATTATTGAGTAACACATTAGCAATAATATGAATGCCTCAAAATAATATTTAAGCAAGATAACAGGGTTTTAAAACTTGCTAGTTACTTTTTTTAAAAGTATTGATACTTTTGCTAAAAAGTATTGATAGTTTTATTAAAAAGTATTGATACTTTTAGGTAAAAGTATTGACACTTTTTAAAGATTTAACGAGCCAAAAAAAAAGAGCTACAAATAAATTGCAGCTCTTTTTTATGTTTTACTTTTTTTGATTAAAAGTCTCGCGCAAATTGTGTCATAGAAGTAATTTTACCCTCTAAATTAAAGTAAAATATTTCAAATAATTCTTTTTCCCACACTTTTCCGTTTTTCATTACTCTCGTTTCCTTAGACATTACTTGAACACCAGATGCAGCATCTGTATTGTATATTTTTAAAGGAACAATCGCATAAGGCACCCAGTTTACAGATTTATAATCATTAAAAATACCAGCCATATCCTTTTTCTTAATCTTCATTGCGTTGCCTTTATAATCATTTAAAGTGGCAACCTCTGCAAAAGGATCTGCAAACTCGGCAACATTCATTTCATTATAATCTTTAATTAGTTTTTCTATGATTTCTACTTCATTTCTATCTGAAAAAACCAATGGCCTTCCGGAGTATTCGTTGTCTTTTTTTCCAATGAATTTACCTCCGTAAGATTTTCCGAAGTTTGCAGAATCAATTGCTTTCCATTGTCTAAATTTATCAACTTTACCCTCTTTATTGAAATTAAAAAATTCCATAAGATCTAATTTTTCGTAAGAGCCATTTTTGTAATGACGTTCTTCTTTAGACCATGCCAACACTTTAGTGTCTGGGTCTCCTTCTAGTTTTACTGGAATA
Source organism: Polaribacter sp. (assembly GCA_029252865.1). GTDB lineage: Bacteria > Bacteroidota > Bacteroidia > Flavobacteriales > Flavobacteriaceae > Polaribacter. The sequence continues at coordinate 2,531 of JAQXAP010000110.1, read as the reverse complement.
ATTACATATGGCTCCATACTAATTGAATCCATAGATTCTAACCATTTTCGTGTAGATTCCACCCCATTTTCACCAAGAAATTCTGCATCATAATGTTTTACCAACTCGTCTGTATTTTGCATACTATATGCCTCTGCTAACATCTGTAGTTTTTCAGACATCGCATTATCTCCAATGCTATATGTTTTTCCATAAGTGTCACCTGCTACTAGATTTTTTCCTCCGCTTGAGGTACAATTAACAAATAGAACAGTAGTTAATAATAAAAAAATTCCTTTAAATAATAGTTTCATAATATGATTAATTTAGTTCGTATAAGTTAGTAATTTAGTGATTATAAATGAATTATAAAAATGTTATTTAACACTCAATCCAGTAAAACAGAATTAATTTCTTATATTTAAAGAAACATAATTTTAAATAAACATAAAAAAATGAAAACAATTTTTAAATTATCTGTGATTACACTGCTTCTATTTATAGCTTCATGTGCCCCTGAAAAAGAAAACAACCCCAAATATGCTGCCAACCTGGAGATTGCTAAAAATTTTATGTTAGCACACGGCACTGAGGACATCGCTGCCCAGTCTGCCATGATTCATGATGATTTACTTTGGCAACCACCTGTTCATGGTGCTAAACAATATGGTAAATCAGAACATATAGAAGCTTTAAAGATGTACCAAGCTTTGTTTGATAATATTCTATACACCCCAGATAACTGGCTGCCAGGTGTTCTCGCAGAAACTGGCGAGTTAGACGGAAGTGTAAGAACTTATGGAACGTGGACTGGAACCCATGTAGAAACCGGTAAATCTTTCAGTCTCCATGCGTATCATACATTTGATTTTGTAGACGGTAAAATCGCTGCAGGAGGAGATTACTTTGATTTTGGAGGATTCTTTGCGTCCTTTGAAGTGGCTGAAGAATAAATTTTATTTTTTTAAACAACTTCTTGAAAATTTAGTTGAAACATGACATGATATTCATGGATTTTCTAATTGCATCATCTGTAATATTATTTTTAATGGTCATTTTATGGCTTGTAAGTATTCCCTTAAAAAACGTAAGTATTGTTGATGCTTTTTGGGGAATGGGATTTGTGGTGGTAAATCTTACCTACTTTCTGTTAGAGCCACTTAGCTATACGCGTACTCTTGTTGTATTAGCTCTGGTTAGTATTTGGGGAATTCGCCTATCTGCGTATTTGCTTAAAAGAAATTATGGAAAGGAAGAGGATTTTAGATACCAAGAATTTAGACGACATTATGGAATAAATAGATACTGGTGGGTGAGTTTCTTTCAGGTTTTTATTTTGCAAGGAAGCCTAATAATGATTGTTTCTCTCCCTTTGTTTGGCATTTATGGAGAAACTACCAGCAACGAACTAAATAGTATTGATTACATCGCCCTATTATGCTGGTGTATCGGGTTTTTATTTGAATCCGTTGGTGATTATCAATTAACAAAATTCAAGAAGAATCCAGCCAATAAAGGTGCAATTCTTAACACTGGTTTGTGGCGCTATACGAGGCATCCCAATTATTTTGGTGATGCTACAGTTTGGTTTTCTTTTGGATTATTTTCTGTAGCCTCTGGAGGATATTGGCATTTTATTGGTGCGTTGGTAATGATCTATTTAATTATCAATATTTCAGGCGTTGCTATGTTAGAAAAATCATTAAAAAAAACAAAACCAGGATATAGAGCATACGTTGAATCTACGAATGCTTTTATACCTTGGTTTCCAAAAAAATAATAAAATGCTAGAATTACTAAAGGATAATATGTGGCTCATAGCTTTTATTATTTGGGGATTACCCTTGTCTTATTACAGAAGTAACTTTAGAAAAATTGTGTATCAAACAAATGATTGGAAAATAAATATTAAACCCCTATTTGTAAAAGAAATAAAAGCTCTTTTCGGAAATATATATTCAGAAAATACATCCTATATAAAAGTGAGAAACTTTTATCGGTTTTATTTACTTGTCTATTTAATTTTATTTTCTTTCTATCAATTTTATGGTAAATCTTAATCTGCAGCAGTATTCACTGGTAATTTTAATGTCTATGCTTGCCACATGTAGATAGATTTGCTGTAAGGATTTTAGTGCAGATCCCACAGTGAAAAAAGAGCGAAAACTTGAAACGGAAAAGGTATACGTTGTTGCAACGCCCTAAAAAATATGTAACTTTGTAGTCTTAAATACAAGCGATATGAAAAATATTTTAGTTCCGATTGGATCTACAGAAAAAGCAATTAGCACCTTACAATACGCCATTGATTTTGCAGAAGAATTAAATGCAAATGTATTGGTTTTTAGAGCTTACAAAGCAAAATCTAAAGCTGGTAGTATGGTAAATATGACCGCCATTATTGAGCGTGAAACAAAATTATATCTAAAAACAATGGTGCGCGCCGTTGACACAAAAAATGTAGATGTAAAATTAATTTCTTCTAAGGGAAGTGTGCTAGATAGTGCTGAGGCAATTGATAATGAGATTGGTGTAGATTTAATTATTGTAGG
>JAQXAP010000053.1 GCA_029252865.1 Polaribacter sp. | reverse complement strand
TGTCCAAAAAGAATTACTATACCTCCAATAACAACGAACCAAGGAATACTTTTAAAATCACTATTTAAAAGTAATAATATAGGAAATACAAAATTCATACCAACCATTGCTAAAAATGGTAATTTATACTCATTAAATCTGGCGACGAAATAAGTAGTCTCCTCAGGAATATCTGCATACCAGATTAACATAAATTGAGAAAACCATAAATAAGTCCAAAATACTGAGAAGCCAAACATAAATTTTGCTAAATCATGAATATGACTATCATTTACAGATGGTAAAGCTCCTTTTGAACGCAAGTAAATAGTTACAAAAGCAATTACGGTTAATGCACTCACCAAAAGACTTGCTAAAACATACCATGCAAATAAGGTAGAAAACCAATGTGGATCTAATCCCATTATCCAATCCCAAGCCATCATCGATTCTGAAATCATAAATAAGAAAAGAAAACCAACAGAAACGTTATAGTTTAACTTATAGGTTTTTCCGCCGTCATTTATTGTATCTTCTTTTATAGAATTTTTACGAATAAACCATCTGTAGGCATTCCATATTGCTAAATAGAATACACTTCTAATAGCCCACCCTGGGACATTCATCCACCAAGATTTACCATCTACAATGGCATCATAATTTTCATGACCTACTGTAAAAGTACCTTCAGCCATCCATGGAAACATATGATTCCAATGCATCACAGCTGAAATAACAACTAGTAGCATTATAATTGATGTTGGCAATAAATTAGCTGTTATCGCCTCCATAACTCTGAATAAAACTATTGACCAACCTGCTTGTGCTACTCTTTGAATAGCGTAAAACGCCAAAACTAACAGTGTTACTCCTAAAAAGAAAAATAGGGATACATATAGTGCTGACCAAGGTTTGTTTTGTAATTGATGAAATACATGTTCGTCATGAGCTGCATCATGGTGTTCGTCATGCGCATGATTATCCAAAGTAACTTCGCTATTTAAGGTGTCATGAGAATCTCCATGAGATGATTGGTGTGCAATGATTTCTTTAGCTTCTTCAACTGTTTTAGGCGCTGAATAAAAGCCGTATGCAATACCCAACGCTCCTAATATAATTAGTGCTATTGAGAGTGTTTTTAATTTACCTGAGAATTGATACATATCTTTTCGTATTCTTTCTTTTTGTACTTATTTTAATAAATCTGCACGTAAAACTTCTACATACTGAACAACTTGCCAACGTTCTTTATATGTTAGTTGAGATGAATGAGAACCCATCAAGTTTTTACCATGCATTAAAACATGATAGATACTACCCTCTGTAATTTCTCTATCTTTATAATTAGGGATTCCCGAAAATTTATCTGCTTGAGATAAATAACCATTTCCATCACCTTTTTTTCCATGACAAGAGGTACAGTAAATCGTGTACATCTTTTTTCCATTTTCTAAATTCTTTTCAGACGTATCCAATGGATTTTTCAATTCTGATTTTGCCTTCTCGTAACCCTCATTTGTATCTAAAATATCGTAAGCAGGATGGCCGCCTCTTGGAATAGTCCCCGCAACAGGCTTCATGTTTACCGGATTTCCATTTAACCCGTTTTCTCCGTCGGTGTTGTAAGCTACAGACTCGTACATATCTGGCATGTACTGCAATTGTGGCGTACGTTTATCATTACAAGAAACGATACTTGTAAGAGTTAGTATAGCGATAATTAATTTAAAATTCTTCATTATATATATTAGTGCTTATCTACTACATTAATTTCTACTGCTCCTGTTTTTGATAATAACGCCGTAATTTCTGCTTCATTATTGTGCACAGGTATTTCCATAAGGAAATGGTCATCAGTAGTTCTTGGATCTGGATTTTCAGCTTCCTTAAATGGCCATAATCTACTTCTCATATAAAAAGTGATTACCATTAAGTGAGCCGCAAAAAACACTGTCAATTCAAACATGATAGGTACAAATGCAGGCATATTTGTAAACCAACTAAAATTTGGTTTACCTCCAATATCCTGAGGCCAGTCTTGAATCATCATGTAATTAGTCATCCAAATAGCAAAACTTAATCCTGTAACTCCGTACAAAAATGCAGTAATTGCCAATCTTGTTGGTGCTAATCCCATTGCTTTATCTAAACCGTGTACCGGAAAAGGACAAAATACTTCCTCTATGTGCAGATGCTCTGCTTTAACAGCTTTTACTGCATCCACTAAAACTTCGTCATCATTATAAAATGCGTGAATAACTTTTGATGATTCCATAATTATTCTTTATTAGATTTATCAGATTCACCTGCTACATTGATAGCCGGTTTAGTTGGTATACCTTGATTTCTTCTCTTCTTGTAAAATTCACCAGAAGATTTTAAAATAGTTTTTACCTCCGCTTGCGCGATAACAGGAAATGTTCTAGCATATAATAGGAATAACACAAAAAAGAATCCTATTGTACCAACAAAAATACCAACATCTACAAACGTAGGTTCAAAACGCCACCAAGTAGAAGGTAAATGACCTTTACTTAATACAATTGCAATAATATCAAAACGCTCAAACCACATACCTATATTAATGGCAATTGAGATAATAAACGTCCAAATAAAACTTCTTCTAATCTTTTTAAACCATAATAATTGAGGTGTAATAATATTAAATATTATTAGAGACCAAAAAGCCCAAGCATAAGGTCCTGTCGCCGCACCTACAGATAAATATGTATAGTTTTCGTAAGGTGAACCTGTATACCAAGCGATAAAGAACTCTGTCGCATAAGCTACAGCTACAATACCACCAGTTAAGATAATTACGATATTCATATATTCAATGTGCATCCGTGTAATATAATCCTCTAAATTGGTCACTTTTCTCATAATACCTAATAAAGTCTGTACCATTGCAAATCCTGAGAAAATTGCCCCAGCCACAAAGTAAGGAGGGAAAATTGTTGAGTGCCAACCTGGGTTAATTGAAGTAGCAAAATCCATTGATACAATTGTATGTACTGAAAGTACTAATGGTGTTGCTAAACCTGCGAGTACCAAAGAAACTTCTTCAAAACGTTGCCAATCTTTAGCTCTACCTGACCAACCAAATGATAATAAAGCGTAAATTTTCTTTTGAAAAGGCTTTACCGCTCTATCTCTAATCATTGCAAAGTCTGGTAATAAACCTGTCCACCAAAAAACTAATGATACAGACAAATACGTTGATATTGCAAAAACGTCCCATAATAATGGGGAGTTAAAGTTTACCCACAACGAACCAAATTGATTCGGCAATGGCAAAACCCAATAACCATTCCATGGTCTTCCCATGTGGATAATAGGGAACAATCCTGCTTGAAAAACAGCAAAAATTGTCATCGCCTCAGCAGAACGGTTAATTGCCATTCTCCATTTTTGTCTGAATAATAATAGTACTGCAGAAATAAGTGTTCCCGCATGACCAATACCTACCCACCATACAAAGTTTGTAATATCCCAAGCCCATCCAATGTTCTTGTTTAACCCCCAAACTCCAATACCTGTTCCTACAGTGTAAAATATACATCCGAATCCCCAAAGCATTGCTGCTAGAGAAATATAAAATGCGATGTGCCAATTTTTATTTGCAGTGCCCTCTATAGGTTTTGCAATGTCTTCAGTAATATCGTGGTAACTTTTATCACCTAATACTAAAGGTTCCCTTATGGGTGCTTCGTAATGAGACATACTTTTTTTACTTAGTTTTATACTTTATTAGTTTCAAAGCTGAGTTAAAAAACTCACTCTTTTCCACTATTTTAAGCTTCGTTTGTATTCTTAATTTTAACTTGATAGATTACGTTTGGTTTAGTTTGTAAATAATCTAAAACGCCGTAAGCTCTTTTATCTTTTACCAATTTAGTTACTGGATCTTCTTCATTATTAATATCACCAAATACCATCGCTCCAGATGAACAAGCTGCTGCACATGCACAGGCATCATTAAACTCATCATTCTCAACAGATCGACCTTCTTTTTTTGCCTTTAAAATTACTGCTTGTGTGGATTGAATACAGAAAGAACATTTTTCCATAACTCCTCTAGAACGAACTACAACATCTGGGTTTAAAACCATTTTACCATATTCGTTGTTCATATTAAAGTCGAATTCGTTATTATTTGCATAATTAAACCAGTTAAAACGACGAACTCGGTAAGGACAGTTGTTTGCACAATATCTTGTTCCCACACATCGGTTATAAGTCATTTGATTTTGACCCTGGCGACCATGAGTGGTTGCTGCAACTGGACAAACTGTCTCACAAGGAGCATGATTACAGTGCTGACACATCATTGGTTGAAAGGTAACTTCAGGATTTTCTGCTTCCGTTTCTATAGCTTTATATAAATCACCTCCACTTAGTCCTTGTGCCTTAGCTTCCTCTCGAGTTGCAATTTCGGAAGAATAATATCTATCAATACGCAACCAGTGCATATCTCTACCCACTCTCACCTCCTTTTTACCAACAACTGGAACATTGTTTTCCGCATGACAAGCGATAACACAAGCTCCACAACCTGTACAAGAAGTTAAATCTATAGATAAATTAAAATGATGACCAATTTCTCTATTGTGTTCTCCCCATAAATCAATGGTTTTTGCCTCAACCTCTTGATGATCATAAGAAACATGTGCTGGTTTATTCCAACCATGATCATGATCTTTCGGAGCTACAGTCTTGTATTCTTTTAAGGATGCAACTTTTAAGATATCATGACGCCCTGCAATTGTTTTTTGTACCTGAGTACAAGCAAATTTATGAGTGCCAGATACTTTTTCTATCGCGACGTTATATTGTATATTATTTCCATTATTGTATAATGGATATGCATTTACACCAACTTGCATTTCGTCTTTTAAACCAAACTCCCGACCATAACCCAATGCCAAACCAAAAGATCCCTTAGCTTGCCCTGGCTGAATTAATACAGGTATATTTTTAACCGTAACACCATTAACCGTAACATTTGCGTAGTTACCATCTATAGCTCCGTTATCTTTAACAGGGTTCTCAAAACCTAACTCACTAGCATCTGATATAGACATGGTTAAGTAATTATCCCAAGAAGCTCTTGTGATTGGATCTGGAAACTCTTGCAACCAAGGATTGTTTGCCTGTTTACCATCTCCTAGACCGGTGCTTGTATATAAATTTAATTCAAAAGCAGAGGCTTTAGTTGACTTAAATAATTGTGAGGCAACATCAGCAATTACAACTTTTGAAACTGAGGCTTCAGAAAGCTTTAAAGATTCTATTTTATAAAAACCATTATGCAAAGCTGTATTCCACGAAGTGCCTTCTAAAACATTTGTTGATGCAAATTCTTTTAGATAGTCATAATAAGAAACTGAACTACCAGACCACTTTAACAATACATCTTGAATTTGACGCGTATTAAATAATGGTTGGATTGTTGGTTGCATTAAACCATATAAAGATGCATCAAACCGTGTATCTCCCCACGACTCTAGATAGTGTGGAGTTGGTAATGAAAAGTTTGACAGATTTGTTGTTTCATTATTTTCTAATGATAATGCGACAGAAATCTCTAATTTGTTTAATCCATCAATAAACTCTGTTGAATTTGGCAAAGAGTAAACTGGATCTACATTGTAAGAAATTAAACCGGCTATTTTACCAGATTTCATTTCTGAAATTAATTGAGCAACTTCTGCATCATTTCCTTGTCGGATATTTAATGTATTGCTTGTGTCAATTATTTCACTACTTAATACTTTATTTATTTCTAATGCAACTAACTGTGCATTTTTATCATTCAAGCCTGTAAGAACAACCCCTTTTGAACCTGATTTTTTAAGATTATGAGCAACCTCTTTTACTGCTGCATCTACCGGAGTAGACTTAGAAGGAAGATTTGAGTCTGTAAGTACGTTGTATAAATTCAACAAGGCAAAAACTTGATCAGACGGCTTTAAAACAACCCTTTTATCAGAATTAGCACCTGTTAATGACATATTGCTTTCAAACTGAACATGGTAAGACATCTTACCTGACTCCGGTTTTCTACCCTGTATGTATTTTTTTTCAAAGCCTCCATGGAAGTCTCCAAGAAAATCTGCACCAAAAGAAACAATAGTTTCTGCTTTATCTAAATGATAGTTTGGTAGTGCACGTTTACCGTGCATTGCCAACATTGCTTCTGCAGCACCTGACTCTGAGACAGCGTCATAAACAACGTGTTTTACATTTGGGTATGCCGCAATAAACTCCTTGACAACTTTATCTGTAGAAGGACTTGCCATAGTACCTGTTAGCAAAACAACAGGCTTATTAGCAAGTTTTAATTCATTTAATTTTGCACCAATTTCCGCATCTGCATCAGCCCAAGAAATGGTATCGCCACCTTTGGTCGGCTCTTTTAGACGAAGTTTTTCATCATACAAAGACAAAATAGACGCCACAACCCTACCATTGATATCAGATTCTGACTCTTTATTTGGCATCACTAAAATAGGACGACCTTCACGGGTTTTTACTAAAACATTTGCAAAATCGTAACCATCAGCAATGGACGTTGCGTACCAATCTGCAACACCTGCTATGGTATCATCTGGCTTTACTACGTATGGAATAGATTTCACTACAGGACCTTCACAAGCAGCTAAAGAAGCAGCGGCAGTTGTAAAACCAACATATTTTAAGAAATCTCTACGTGACGTAGAAGAATTCTCTAACGTTTCTTTATCACCTAAAAAATCATCTGTAGGAATATCCGCCACAAATTCATTTTTACTCAACGTTTCAACAATAGAACTATCTTTAAGTCCCTCAACACTTTGCCAGTATTTTTTGTTTGAAGCCATTTATAGTTTTTATTTAGTGATTGAAAGAGTTTATTATTGAAAACAAAAACTCTTTTTAATCTTTTAATTTTTAATTCTTAATTCTTTAAACTTTAATTTTAAAATTCAATAATAAACTTTAAAATTTTTGACCTATTAAGCCTATACTCCAGTTAATAGTGACACTTACCACACTCGATTCCGCCCAACTGCGCAGCAGTAACTTTTTCTACACCATATTTCTTTGCCAATTGTTCGTGAATTTTAGCGTAATATTCGTTTCCTTTTAAATCTACTTTAGTTTCTCTATGACAATCAATACACCAACCCATTGTTAATGGTGAATGTTGATACATCTCTTCCATTTCTTCTACAGGACCATGACATTTTTGACACTTCACCCCTTGCACCGTTACGTGTTGTGAATGATTAAAATATACGAAATCTGGAAGGTTATGAATACGAACCCATTTGATTGGTTTCTCAACCCCAGTATACTCTAGGTTTTCCGGATCCCAACCAGCGGCTTTGTATACTTTCGCAATTTCTAAATCTAATTGCGCCTTACCAAGAACAACGCCATCTTCTAATTCCACAACGGTGTTTTCTGCAACTTCCGCAATACTTTTGTGACAGTTCATACAGACATTCACAGAAGGAATTCCTGAGTGTTTACTATGCTTTGCTGATGAGTGACAATATTGACAATCAATCTTATTGTCTCCAGCATGAATTTTGTGGGAAAAAACAATCGGTTGAATTGGCTGATAACCCTCATCTACACCAACCTTAAATAAAGTCCCAAAAAAGACATAAGCTCCAATTAACAATAAAAATATAGTGGAAAGCACTTTTAAGAAAGTATTCTTTTTTAAACCCTCCCAAAGCTCATGTAAATCTCTTTTAAGATTAGCACCCTCTCTTTTTCTTTTCGACACGTTACCCTTTAACTCATTTACCTGCTTTAACAAGCTAGCGATCATTAAAAAAGCAACTACTATAGCAGCAGCTAAAAAATAAATTAACCAACTAGGACCATTTGAGCCAGAAGAGGCTTGTACATCTGCATCAGCTACAACAACCTTTTTTTTGATCTCACCCACAGTTGTGTAGTATAGAATATCATCAACATTTTTATCTGATAATTGAGGAAAAGCAGTCATGTTAGAACCATTATACTCTTCAAAAATTGCGATCGCATCAGCATCACCTGAAGCCCTCAACTCTGCATTGTTCTTAATCCAAGCTTTCAGCCAATCATTCTCCCTTCTTTCCTCAATACCACCTAGAGCAGGCCCAATTAATTTTCTGTCCAACTTATGACAAGAAGCACATAAAGATTTAAATAATTTTTTCCCTTCTTTTTGACGTGCTTCGTCCACATCTTGTGAAAAAGAGGATAAGCTAAAAGCAAAAAACAGAAGGACTGTAAAACTCTTTAAAAGTAATGTGGCTAGCCTATTGTGTAATCTTACACTTTTCATATTTAAATTTTCTTTAAAACTATCTAATATAAAATGATAAAAGTCATTTTTTTTGGTTCAGCAAAAATACTACTTCTTCTTAAATCTTGAAAAGCGAAAGGAGCGTTAAATTATAATTTATAATTATTCTAAATAGTGTATTTACCTAATTTATTACTGAACTTGTAGCTATTTTTGTTAAAAAATTTTCAGACAATGAAATGTATGTATAGGTCACTTTTATTTTTGATTGTTTTACTAATATCAGGCTTCAACGGGTATTCTCAAAACACAACAAAAAAATCAGAAGAAATTAAGACTATTATTTCAAAAAAAAGAAGCTTTAACGATATTTATGGGTTTGGATATAGCATTCAACTTTATAATGGAAATGAACAAAAAGCAAAAAAAATAAAAGCTCGTTTCGATGTTGAGTTTCCCGATAACTTATCAAAATTAGTTTATAATGCCCCGGAATGGAAGGTGCAAGTAGGAAATTACAAAACCAAACTAGAAGCTGATAAATATTTAATAAAGTTTCAAGAAAAATTTTCTGGAATCATAGCTGTGCCGCTCGGTAAATAACTAATTGATAATTTCTTGAACAGAAACAGAAACTATAGTATTTTCCCACCCCATGTGCATAGTAACACATTCTTCTTTATTCTTATCGAAAGCAATTGAAAAAACTTCAATAGTTTTATCAGATTTAGACACTTTAGCTAAAACCCTAATAATATCATTACTTTTATCATAAGAATAATGTCCCCAAACATTTCTAACAGAGCTCAGAATTAAAGTCCATTCCTTTTCCGCGGGAACCGTAAATAAAGTGTAAGTTCCGGCTTTAACTTTTTCCCCCGCAAAAAGAACATCTTTAAAAAAAGTAACTTCTGATGCCTCATTAGCACCAGTGCGCCAAACACCTCTGCTTGAATCCGCAACAGCTAAAGAAGATAATGACCTCCCTTTCAATTGAGGTCTGCTGTAAATTACTTTAACCAATTTATCCGAATTTTTCCAACTATTTGGATAATAAGAGGCGTCTAAAGGACTCACATCTAATCTTGAAAATTTTTGAGAAAAAGAATCTGCTGTCGCCACAATTGTTATTACAAAAACTGTAAATGATACGATTGAATTTTTCATGTTTACTGATTTATATTGCAAATTAAAAATCGGATTACAAAAATAGAGACCAAATTAACATGACCTTACTAATTTTATGTTAAAGAAACAAAAGGACTCATAAAACTATTAATTTAGACTTTCGTTATTCTCAGATAAATTTAAAACAACGAGCAACTTGTATAAATAATTAAAACTAGTAAGAGAAGTTATTTTTAATTTATTTACAACCACAACCTAATTTGCATGTACTATTCTTTTTAGAGGGAAAAATATATTTCTTCACTAAAAAAAGTACCGCTAAAACAACTAATATATAGGATATAATTTCTTGCATTAACTTAAAATTTGATAGGTTAAAAATGCAGAAAGATAAGCCAATAACCCCATACCAAATAACTGAATTAAGGGCCACTTCCATGTTTTTGTTTCTCGTTTTACAATAGCTAAGGTTGCCAGACATTGCATAGCAAAAGCATAAAAAACCATTAATGACATCCCAACTGGAAAATTAAATCTTTTCTTACCAGTATCTTGATTAACTTCTGACCTCATCTTCTCTTTAATGGTAGAAGTATTTTCATCATCCGCACCTACACTGTAAATTGTAGCTAAGGTTCCAACAAATACCTCTCTTGCCGCTAAAGATGTTATCAGAGCTATTCCAATTTTCCAATCATAACCCAGAGGTCTGATTATTGGCTCTATTGTTTTTCCCAAAATTCCGATATATGAATTCTCTAACTTAAAAGATGCTATTTTTTGCTGCAACTCCTCATCTGATAAATTTTGACTTGCAAAATTATTAATAGTATTTTTCTGCGCATTATTAAAAGAGGAAGGCCCATTTGAAGCTAAAAACCATAGAACAATAGACAAAGCCAAAATAATTTTTCCAGCTCCTAAAACAAAAGATTTTGTTTTTTCTAAAACTTCAAAAAATACATTTTTTATTGATGGTAATTTATAATTTGGCATCTCTATCACAAAAAATGATTTTGATTTTATTTTTAATGTTTTATCTAAAATATATGCTGCTAATATTGCTGTTATAAAACCCAAAGCATATAATGACAATAAAACTAAACCCTGTAAATTCAAAAAACCTAATATTTTTTTATCCGGAATAATTAGTGAAATTAAAATTGCATAAACAGGCAAGCGTGCAGAACATGTTGTAAACGGAACTACCAGAATAGTAATTAAACGCTCTTTCCAACTCGAAATAGTTCTTGTAGCCATAATTGCAGGAATCGCACAAGCTGTTCCTGAAATTAAAGGAATTACACCTTTTCCATTCATTCCAAAACGTCGCATAATTTTATCCATTAAAAAAACAACACGACTCATATAACCCGTCTCCTCTAAAATTGCGATAAATAGAAATAGAATTGCAATTTGTGGTATAAAAATTAAAACGCCTCCAATACCTGGTATAATTCCATCTACTAATAAATCGGAAAGAACTCCTGTTGGTAAATTATCTCGAGTAAAATCTGCGACTTGAGCAAAAGTACCATCAATCAAATCCATAGGCAGTGTTGCCCAATCAAATATTGATTGAAAAATAACTAACAATAAAAAAAAGAAAAACAAATAACCAAATACTTTATGTGTAAAAATACTGTCTAATTTAGAACGCAAATCTGTTGCTTTACTTTTATCTAAACTATAAGTGTTTTTTAAAATTTCATTAATTTGTTGATAACGATAAATAGTTTCTTTATGCTGATACTTATTAATTTTGGAGATATCATTTCTGTAAGCTAATAATTTTTCTCTCTCTTCTTTAGTAACTTGTTCTGGATAATTGTTCTGCGTTAACATTAACCATAATTGATACAATGAATAATTAGGACTAATTTCTTTTAATTTTGTGAAATAATCGGGATCAATCTTATGATTAATACCACATAAAGGCGACGCTTTTGCTGCAACATGACAACGAATAATTGCAGATTTTACATCATCTATTCCTTCGTTTTTTCTGGCACTTATTAAAATTACTTCTGTGTTTAATTCTCTCTTTAACAAAGATAAATCAACAGTAATTCCTTTTTTTCCCATTTGATCAATCATATTGATGGCCAAAACAGTTGGAATTTCCAAGTCTTTAATTTGAGAAAAAAGCAGTAAGTTTCTTTTTAGATTCTCCACATCTGCAACCACCAAAATAACATCAGGAGATTCATTAGTGTTTTTTGTAAATAACGTTTTTAAAACAATACTTTCGTCTAAAGAGGTCGGGTTTATGCTATAAGTGCCAGGTAAGTCTGTAATAACTGCATTCCTTGTTAAAGACAATTTACTAATACCTTCTTTTTTATCGACAGTAATTCCGGGGTAATTTCCTACTTTTTGGCTTAAACCAGTAAGTTGATTAAAAAGTGAAGTTTTCCCCGTATTAGGATTCCCTATTAAAGCAACTTTTATATCACTTTTAGACATTAAGATTCGCTTTTTAGGATTATAATTTTAGCTGCAGTTTCTTTTCTAATTGCTAAGTGACTTCCATTAACGCATATATACAAAGGATCTTTTAAAGGTGCAACTTGAACTAATTGAACCTCTGCACCTGGCAAACAACCCATTTCCAGTAATTTTAAAGGAATAGCGTCTAAAGATTCCTCAGAAACGTATCCTAACTCTCCTAAATGCAACGTAGCTATTGTTCTCAAAAAATTTTATTTGGTTGACAAATATAAGAATTTAGAATAATTCTAAACTTGTTATTGAGTAGCATATTCTTCTTTTAATAAAACAATATCTTCTTTAAGTTTTTTCATGTCATTTTTTTCTGTACCATCGTAATAACCACGAATACGCCTGTCTTTGTCTATCAATACAAATTGTTCTGTATGAATAAAATCGTTTTCATCTCCATTGCCTTCATCTAAAACAGCAAAATAGCTTTTTCTAGCCAAGTTGTATATGTGTTTTTTCGGCCCAGTAGTTACATTCCATTTTCCGTTAATAACCCCTTTCTTCTCTGCATACTCTTTTAAAACCGAAACACTATCTATGACAGGTGTTACAGAATGTGATAAAAATAGAATATCATTATCATTTTTGTAATAGGCTTGTAACTCACTCATATTATAAGCCATTGCAATACAAATTGTTTGGCAACGTGTAAAGAAAAAATCTGCTATATAAATTTTATCTCGATAGTCATCATTGGTGATGGTTTTACCATTTTGGTTAATCAATTTAAAATTTCCAATCGTGTGATTTTTTTGAATATGCAACATACTATCATCAACCAATCTTGGATTTACATCTACAGGATTATATATCTTAAGGCGGTTATCTACTTTTAATAAATTATAAAATATAGTGAGTACAACAGCAGAAAACACTGCAAAAAAGATAAGTGCCGATAAGTACTTTTTTAAGAATTTTAACTCCATCAAACATTTTATATAATTACAAATTTACGACTTAAAAATCCTACAGAAAAACAAACAAAAACAAATACTTTCTAAATTCTTTGTTAAAATAAAAGCCAAGTTCTATGAGCCCTTTTTAAACTCTTTATAAAAACGTACATTTGCCACCATTTTAAATATGATTTTACGCTAAATGGAAATATTAATAAAAGTATCGCAATTTATCTTAAGTTTATCTCTACTGATTGTATTGCACGAATTAGGGCACTTTATACCCGCTAAATTATTTAAAACTAAAGTAGAAAAGTTCTACTTATTTTTTGATTATAAATTTTCAATTTTTAAGAAAAAAATTGGAGACACTGTTTACGGCATTGGATGGATCCCTTTAGGAGGATATGTAAAGATAGCTGGAATGATAGATGAAAGTATGGATACCGAGCAAATGGCTTTACCTCCAAAACCGTGGGAATTTCGTTCTAAACCAGCATGGCAGCGTCTTATCATTATGTTAGGTGGAGTTTTCGTAAACTTTATTCTAGGTATTTTCATCTACATTATGTTAATGTACGCGTATGGAGAAAAATATTTACCCAACGAAAATGTAAAAGACGGTGTTTGGGTACAAGATACCTTAGCGATCAATCTTGGTCTAGAAACGGGTGATAAAATCCTATCTATTGACGGAGAGAAAATCAAAAAATTTTCTGAGTTAACAATAGGGTTTGTCAATGGTAATAATTTTGAAATAGAAAGAAACGGAGTTGTTATCGACAAAGAAATACCTGAAGATTTTATTTCTCAATTAGTAGATAGAAGTAAAGATGCTGGTGCAATTTTACTACCAAGATACCCCTTTACGATTACTAGTATTTCTGAGGACTCTCCTAACTTAAATGTTGATTTACAAGCTAAAGATATAGTTGTTTCGATTAACGGGAATCCAATAAAATACTTTGATGAAGCACAGGTTGAATTAAATAAATTTAAAAATCAAGATATTTTTGTAACCATAAAAAGAGGTTCTGAAACAAAAGATGTAGCGGTAAAAGTTACAGATAATGGAAAGCTAGGTGTGGGTTTTGGTTTATTACCAGCTAAAGATTTAGCAAAACTAGGTTATTACAATCTTGCTGAAATTGAATATTCTTTTGCTGAAGCAATTCCTGCCGGATGGAACAAATCAGTAAAAACACTTTCAGATTATATCAAACAGTTAAAGAAAATATTTAATCCTAGTACGGGAGCTTATAAAGGTTTAGGTGGTTTTATTTCTATTGGAAGTATTTTTCCATCTGAATGGAGCGCAGAATCATTTTGGAACATTACAGCATTCTTATCTATTATGTTAGGCTTTATGAACCTATTGCCAATACCTGCTTTAGATGGAGGACATGTAGTATTCACCCTTTGGGAAATGATTACAGGTAGAAAACCAGGAGATAAATTTTTGGAGTATGCACAAGTAACAGGCTTTATTCTTTTAATAGCTCTATTACTTTTTGCTAACGGAAATGATATATTTAGGCTGTTTAAGTAAAACAACCCTAAACTATAATTAAAAAAGCCTTGATACAAACGTATCAAGGCTTTTTTGTTGACAAAAATATTCTTTAAAAATTATAACGCAAACCAAATAAAACATTCCTAGATGGCATTGGTAAGAAACCAGATTCTACGTATTCTGCATCAAAAATATTGTTTGCAGTAACTGTAAAATTAAATTTATTAAAGTCTACAATAACAGAAGCATCCCAAACATTATAACTTGTTCCAACAGTTCTTTCTGCATGTTTGTAAATAATATTTTGTCTTACATTTTTAAATAGCTTACTTGTAAAACGTGTTATAAACTGATGTTTTAATGTGTTTAAAGAATAACGTGATAAATCTTTATTTTGGTCTAAAATATCATCATCCAAAAAATTATATCCAAAAGATAGAATCTGATTAAACTCGTTGATTTTAAAACGATAATCTGCATTAAACTCAAAACCTTTCGTATTTACTTCTGCAAAATTAGTAGCAACAAATTTAGTTGCACTAACATCTGGTTTTACAAAATCAATTAAATTAGTTGCATTTCTATTAAAAACTGCAACAGAGGTAGTAAATTTTTCTGAATTGTATTTCAACCCGATTTCTTGTGCAAATGCTTCTTCTGGTTTTAAATCAGGATTTCCACTTGTACTGCTGTCATTATAGTACAAATCCGTATATGTTGGTATTCTATAAGTTACCCCTAAATTTCCATAGGCTTTTAAATTATCTGACAATTGATAACCAATATCCATCCCTGGAAAAGCATGAAATTTAAAATCAGAAAAATAAGTTACAGCAATACCTGGAGTAATATCTAATTTATCATCAGCTAATTTAAAACGGTGCTCTAAAAACAAATTTGCCATTGTTCTATTTCTATTTCCTAAATTATTACTACTAATAAAAACTCTAGAAATATCAACACCAAAACCTGTAATACCTATTTCTGAAGTATAAGAAGCATTTGTCTCTATACCTACTTTATTTGTAATATGTAAATTTCTATAAAAACTAGGATCATCTCTTTTTAATAAAAAGATATCTTGTCCTCTTTTCCAATATACTCTTGGGGTAATTTTAAATTTTTCTGACTTAAAAGTCGTTTGTATACCAAATAAACTATTTTGAGTTTCCTCATATTCATTAAAACCCCAAGAAGTAGGAGTGTAAAAGTTTTGTGCTCCGAATTTCTTATCGAAAAATGTAGCAATAACTTCTATAGGTTGCTTTTTCTTATTGAAAACTCCCTTTAAGAAATAATTGTAATTATTATAATCTGAATTTTCTCTATAACCATCTGAAGTTAAAGTACCAACATGTGCCATAAAAGATGAATTTTCAAATTCTTTACCAACAGTTACAGAACCATTTTTTTGCCCGAAAGAACCTGCTTCTACATTAGCAGAAACCGTATTTGATAATTTCTTTTTGGTTACAATGTTAATGGCTCCTGTAAAGGCATTTTGCCCAAAAACTCTTGCTGCAGGACCTTTAATAATCTCTATTCTCTCGATAACTTCAATTGGTAAAGCAGCATTTAATGTATGGTGACCTGTTTGTGCATCGTCCATTTTAATACCATCAATTAATAATAAAGTTTGATCGAAACCACCACCTCTAATGTATAAATCTGCTTGACTTCCACCAGTTCCTCTTCTTCTAATATCTACACCTGCAACTTGTTGTAATAAATCGGCAACATTTGTTGCTGCACTATTTTTTATAACTGTTGATGTAATAACGTTGATGCTTCTAGAATTCTCTTTAAAAGGTAAATCTATTCTTGTAGATTTTATTAAAATCGTGTCTAATTCTTGAGTTTCCTTTTTTTCTTGAGAAAAAGAAGTCATTTGCAATGCTAAGAGTGCAATAATTAATAATTTATTTCGTGTCATTTTATTTTATTTTGATTTTTAAAACGCTTCAAAATTCGTAACTTTCCGGACGATTAAACTAGTCCAGTTTTAAAATGATAGATAGTCCGGTTGTAAAAATATTTAAACAACTTATAGATTTTGATAAAAATCTATCTCAACCTTTATACATACAAGTCTCTCAGCAAATTATAAATGCAATACAACGAGGCTATTTAACTAAAGGTACAATTCTACCAGGAAGCCGTGTTTTGGCTAAGTTATTAAAAATTCACAGAAATACAGCCGTTGCTATTTATGAAGAATTAGCTTCTCAGGGCTGGGTAGAAATTATACCAAATAAAGGAACATTTGTTCTAGAACCAGAGCAAAAAAAAATAAAAATAAAAGCTACTTCTCAAAAAATACATCAAGCATATACCTATGCTAAAACAACAGGGTTCCCTTTTCAAAAATCATTTCATTTAGCATCAACTAATCAATTAACAAATGTTAAGTATACAGTTAACGATGGAAAACCAGATTTACGACTACATCCTGTTCATGAATTTACCCGATGGTACAGCGCTGCCATGAAAAGAAAAACATTGATAAAAAAATGGGATAGACCAATTGAATCTTCATCTTCTTTATTTCAAACACAATTATGTAATTATTTAAATGCAACAAGAGGTTTTCATATAACGCCTAATAATTTAATAAATACCCGCAGTACAGAAATGAGTTTATACATCGTTTCACAATTGTTAATAAAGCAAAATGATTTGGTATTAGTTGGCCATTTAAGCAATTATGCCGCTAACATGATTTTTCAACAAGCAGGTGCAAATATCAAAACAATCCCTGTAGATGAAAATGGTTTAGATATTGATTTCATAAAAAAACATTTTGTAAAGCAAAGTATTCGATGTGTTTATATCTGTGCACATCGAGACTACCCAACAATGGTTACATTGAGTGCAGAACGTAGATTAAAACTCTTACTACTTGCTAAAGAATATGGATTTGCTATTATTGAAGACGATTACGATTACGATTTTCAGTTTAAAGGATCTGCCATGCTTCCAATGGCAAGCGCAGGTGCAAATGGTATGGTTATTTATTTAGGAAAACTAGGACAATCTTTATTTCCTAGTTTTCAAA
This sequence comes from Polaribacter sp., assembly GCA_029252865.1. Taxonomy (GTDB): domain Bacteria; phylum Bacteroidota; class Bacteroidia; order Flavobacteriales; family Flavobacteriaceae; genus Polaribacter. Next base: position 5,333 of record JAQXAP010000053.1, on the reverse strand, counting down.
CAGGATTTGTAATAGCCCCAGAAAATTTAATTTCAGAAGCAAATAACTATCTACAATTATTAGACAAACAAGGCGATTTAATTCAAGAACAAATGTTATCTGAATTAATTCATGAAGGTGAAATTTATCGACTCATGAAAAAAAACATTGTTATTTATAAACAAAGACGCGATTGTTTATGCAAACTCCTAACTCAATATTTTGATGACATAGCTGAATGGAAAATTCCTTCTGGTGGACTAGCAATTTGGCTCGAATTTCAACCAAAAATATCATTGGTAAAACTAGCTAAAGAAGCAGAAAAAAACGATTTATTTTTGCCACAAACCGTCCTTTATCAAGATAAAAAGACTTGCGCTATTCGTTTTGGTTTTGGACAGCTAAATATAGAAGAAATGAAATCTGTGATTAAAAAATTAAAAAATGCTTACAACAATTTATTGAAGCTCTCATAAATTAACTTTAATTCAAATTCCTCTTTTCAATAAAAAAACGTTTTAATAGCTGAGAGCATTCATTTTCTAGAATTCCTGATATTACTTTTGTCTTTGGGTGCAAAGTGGTATTTAAGTTTTTAAAACCTCTTTCTGGTTCTGAAGCTCCATAAACAATCTTACCAATTTGAGTCCAATAACTTGCCCCTGCACACATTTGACAAGGTTCTAATGTAACATACAAAACACAGTCTTTTAAATACTTTCCTCCTAAAAAATCCGCAGCAGCAGTAAAAGCTTGCATTTCTGCGTGTGCCGTTACATCTGTTAATGTTTCTGTTAAGTTATGTGCTCTTGCAATAATTTGATCTTTTAAAACAATAACTGCACCAACAGGAACTTCTCCTTTATCAAAAGCAATTTTTGCTTCTTGTAAGGCTTTTTTCATAAAGTAAGTATCGTCAAAAGGTTGTATCATCTTTTTTGAATATAAAAATCAATATTACAAAATTTGATGTTGTATTTTTGTGTTTGAATGAATAACTTATTAGAAAACATATCAAATCCTGCTGATTTAAGAAAATTAAATCCAGAACAGTTAATGCAATTAGCAAAAGAGTTAAGAGCATTTATTATTGATATTGTAGCTACAAAAGAAGGACATTTAGGAGCAAGTTTAGGCGTGGTAGAAATTACAATTGCTATTCATTATTTATTTGATACTCCAAATGATTTATTGGTTTGGGATGTTGGACATCAAGCTTATGGTCATAAAATATTAACAGGAAGAAGAGACAACTTTCATACCAATAGACAATTTGGTGGAATTGCTGGTTTTCCGTCAATAAACGAAAGCCCATTTGATGCTTTTGGAGTTGGACATTCATCAACATCTATATCAGCGGCATTAGGCATGGCAATTGCTTCTAACTTAAAAGGTGAAACAGAAAAACAACACATTGCTGTTATTGGTGATGCTTCTATTGCTAGTGGAATGGCTTTTGAAGCTTTAAATCATGCAGGAGTTTCTAACGCAAATTTACTCATCATTTTAAATGACAACGCTATTGGGATAGATCCATCTGTTGGTGCTGTAAAAGAATATTTAACAAGGGTGAAAACCGATAAAAGATTAGCAGTACAAAACAATATCATAAAAGCCTTAAATTTTGATTATTCAGGACCTATTGACGGACATGACTTACCAAAGCTTTTAAAAGAATTAGAAAGACTAAAACCTGTAAAAGGGCCTAAATTTCTACATGTAATTACCACAAAAGGAAAAGGTTTACAGCAAGCTGAGGACGATCAAGTTACCTATCATGCTCCCGGAAAATTTGACAAAATTTCTGGAGAAAGAATAAAAAAAGAAGAAAACTATTATACCAAATATCAAGATGTTTTTGGGAAAACAATTGTAGAATTAGCAGCTAAAAATGATAAAATTGTTGGTATAACACCGGCAATGTTAACAGGAAGCTCGCTAAAGTTCATGATGGAAAAATACCCAGAAAGAACTTTTGATGTTGGTATTGCAGAACAGCACGCAGTAACTCTAGCTGCAGGAATGGCAGCTCAAGGCTTAATTCCATTTTGCAATATTTATTCTACCTTTTTACAACGAGCTTACGACCAAGTAATACATGATGTTGCATTACAGAATCTACCAGTCGTTTTTTGTTTGGACAGAGCTGGATTAGTCGGTGAAGATGGAGCAACACATCATGGCGTTTTTGACCTGGCGTATTTGCGTTGCATTCCTAATCTAATTCTTTTTGCACCAAGAAACGAGATTGAATTGCGTAATATTTTATATACAGCTCAATTAGGGTTGAAAAACCCAATTGCAATTCGCTATCCAAGAGGAAAAGGAACTATTATTGATTGGTTAAAACCTTTTAAAAAAATAGAAATAGGAAAAGGGATTCAATTAAAGCAAGGAACTAAAACTGCCGTTCTATCTATTGGAACCATTGCTAAAAATGTTTCTGAAGCGATTAATTTATCGAAGAAAAGTGATGAAATCGCTCATTTTGACATGCGTTTTGTAAAGCCATTAGATGAAAAACTATTACATACCATTTTTTCAGAATATAAAGCAATTATTACTATTGAAGACGGGACTATAAAAGGAGGATTTGGAAGTGCTATACTAGAATTTGCATCAGAAAACAATTATAAACATAAAATAAAAACTATAGGAATTCCTGATGAATTTATTGAACACGGGAGTATTTCTAAATTGCAACATAAACTTGGATTAAATATTGAAAACTTAAAATTTACAATTGAAAATTTGATCTAAAAAAACGTCTAAAACAAAACCTTAGGTTTATTGATACACTTAAATTAATTCTCAATATTTATGATCGTAATGTTTTTCTTTTTTTGATTATTTTTTGAAAACTGACTATTATTTTGTTCAACCATACCAATATATTTATGTCCTTGTAACTGATTAAAAGTATACCATTCTAACTTCATTCCCACAAAAACTCCTTCCCTTAAAACTATTTTTGATTTACTATCCAAAACTTTGTAATAGATGGTTTTTATAGAGCTTAGATCGTCTTTATAACTGGTAACCAATAACATCGATTTGTTATGATTATAAGTTTTCTTTTTCAAAATTATAGTTTTAGAGACAATACTGGGAGTCTCTTCTTTATAAGTTACTTCTGTTGACTTACAAGAGAATACTATTATTAAAAGAGAAAAAAAACACATCTCTGTTAAAATTTTGCACAACATATTTAACATAAGATTATATATTAATGAGAATATACTCAAGTTTTATTTTATGATTAACTTACCGGTAGCTTTTCTATTATTCTCATCTATTAATTCTACAAAATAAACACCTGAATTTAAATTGACTGAAATTTTATGTTTATCAGTATTTTTAAAATTTAAATTTTTGGTTGATACTTTTTTACCGTTTACATCAAATAGTTTGAACGTTGCGTTACCCAAGATGCTATTACTAAAAATAGTAAAACTCCCATTTGAAACTGTTGGATATAATGAAAACACTTTTGTAGTACTAACAACTTCATTTATGGAGGCTACACTACCTTCAATAGATTTTATAGCCCAACCGAGAGAATTAGCTGCGGGGTCAGTAATTAAGCGAAACCTCATCACAATTGTTTGACCAATAGAAAAACCCTTTTCGACTAAGTTAATAGTTTGAGATTTGAATAAGTTATCCGAAAATAAGGCATCTGTGCCTTTATTATACTCAACTAACCATTCATCAAATCTTCTTGAATCATATTTATCTAATAATGTCCAGTTTTGCATATCGGTAGATGCTTCTATTTGAACGAAATCATAAAAACTATTTAAATCTGTTAAATTATCTGTAAAAGGCTCAACAATAGCTTGATCTTCATATGTGAAATTTTTATTAGACTCTGATATGATTAATGGTTTTTTTAGAACAGTTGTATAAGTGGTGTTATTTTGATAAGGATGGTCTGAATTATTCAAAACCAAACCAGAAACAGTTCCGTTAATATTATCAATCTTAAAATCATTATTGTAAACATAAACATCTGATGCTTTAAATTCATCGATACCAATATTCTGGGATGCATTCTCAAAATCAATTACATTTATCAGATACTCTTGAATTGTGGTTTGGTTCTCATTAGTATCATCGAATAATTGAACACCTACCTTACGCAATCCTTCTTGTAAATTTACTGTTTCATATTGGTATGTATTACCTGTATCAAAATTTTGTGTTATCTCTGTTTGCTCCACATCGTCTATAAAAATTTTAACCCTGTTTACTGAATTTGAAGTAACGTTATAGTTAATAATTGTTTTTAAACTTTCAATTTCTTTTTGAAATACAGAAACTGTAGGTAACGTTAAAAATTCTGGAAGAGTATATGAATCTAATTCACTCAATGTTGCTGACCAAATACCTCTACCATAAGTAGCAATCACTATTTGATTATTTACAATTTTCATATCGTAAACAGCCACAGGAATAAAACCATTTAAAAAACTCCAACTAGAGCCGCCATCTAAAGTTTCGAAGATTCCTATATCAGTCCCTGCCCATAATATATTTTCATTAAATGGCAGTTCAATAATAGAATGAACAGCGACATCAGGAAGAACCGAAACACCATTCCCAGAAATATCTGTCCAAGAATCACCCAAATCTTCAGTTTTTAGTACCTTAGCTGCTCCTTGAGAAGAGAAAAGTGCATAAGCTCTTTTTCTTTCTATTAATGAGGTTCCAATACCACTAATGTTATAACTATGATTTCCGTTTGGGCTAATAAAAGGATTTGTTTCTACAAATGTCTGACCATTGTCCTGTGAAACCTGCAATAGATAAGATCTATTTTCTCTCATTGCTCCACCCGCCCAAATAACATTTGGATCTGCAGTAGAAACCTCTACATTTAGAGCACTATTATTACTTGAGCCAAAACTCGAAGGTAGTGTTATTAAATTCCAGGTAACCCCAAAATCTGTAGACCTCCAAACCCCTCTACTTGTTATTGTAAAAACAGCGTCTGGGTTATTGTTTGCACTCGAAATTTTTGAATAAAAAGGCGCAATTGCATTATTTCCAGAATCAGCAATATCTCCAGTACCGTCATAGGAGTAATTCAAATACCTTCCAATTGTACCGTATTGAGAAGTTACCAAAAAATCTCCAGGTCTATTATAATGCCATAGAGCTTCATAACCGTCTCCACCAAAAACATAAGAGTAAGTTTTTGATTTATATGAGTCATTACCTTGTGAAATCCAAGAACCGTTATCTTGGGCACCTGCCAAATAATTATCTTGACCATTTTGTTTTGTTGCACCATAGAACTGTGTACTATTTTTACCTGTAACATCACTAGACCAATCTCCTTGATTTGTACC
>JAQXAP010000036.1 GCA_029252865.1 Polaribacter sp. | reverse complement strand
ATTTACATAGAGATTTTAAAGCATCAATCTTCAGAAAACGAATTGGAATCTTTAGAAGCAACTAATACGAAAGGTGGTTATGATAAAATAACACAAAAAGAAATTCGTTTTATAGCCTCTACGATAGACGATGTTTCAGATGACGATGGTTGGGCTTTTTTAGGTGATGTAGGAAGTTTACTGCAAAAGAAACAGCCTAATTTTGACTCTAGAAATTATGGCTTTCAGAAATTGACACCTTTAATTAAATCCATTTCAAATTTTCAAGTAGAAAGAAGGTTCACCTCCAAAGGACACATGAAACTCATTTACGTAAAAATTAAAGAGGTAAAAGGGAAGGTTAGAAAAAAGTAGCACAATTTCATTGATAGTACCTCTGTTATTGCTAGTTTACGGACTAATCCTATAATTTTATATTATGAATATCAAGATTATAGATAGCTTTGTTTTTCGCGGTGATAATCAATTTAATGCGTTTAAAGTACTTCTATTAATCTTATAGTAACTCAATCACTCCTTTAAACAGAGAAATCATTTTAGGTTCTGTTTTTCCTGCAATTGCAATAATTTCCGCAATATCAACAGGTTGTAAGTTTTTAGGATCACACTCATCTGTTAATACAGAGATAGCAGCACACGGCAGGTTTAATTGTTTAGCAACTATAACTTCTGGCACTGTACTCATACCCACAGCATCTGTCTCAAATATTTGTAGCATTCTGTATTCTGCTCTAGTTTCTAGTTGAGGGCCTAAAACACTTGTGTAAACTCCTGTATGTAATTGTATGTTTTGTGTTTTGGCAACAGCTAACATTTTATTATTAATTTCTTTAGAATATGGTTCTAGCATATCTGCAAAAATATTACCAAAAGAATTGGCTCCTTTAAATGCTAAAGGAGAACTTCCTTGCAGATTTATATGATCTTCTATCAGCATTAAATCTCCTTTTTTGTATGATAAATTAATTGCTCCTGCCGCATTTGAAATTAGTAAATTTTTAATACCTAACCCATGTAAAGTTCGAATTCCGTAGGTTACCTCCCAAGCATTGTAACCTTCATATAAATGAAAACGCCCTGCCATTACAAGTACTTTTTTACCAGACAATTCTCCATAAATTAATTTGCCAGAATGAAATTCTACCGTAGCAACAGGAAAATTTGGAATGTTAGAATATGGAATTTGTTTTTTTATTGAAATCTCATCAACTAACTTTCCTAAACCTGTTCCCAAAACTATTCCTATTTCTGGATTTGTGATTCCCTCTAATTTTAAAAAATTTATAGTTTCTAGAAGTTGTTGCTTTTTCATATATGTTATTCAATGGATGTTTTCTGTTATTTTAGTTTGATAAAATAACGTCTTTGTTATCGTTTTAAAAATACGAATTTCATTAGAATTAATCTCTGTGTTTGAAAAATGTATTTTATTTTTTGTAGAACTAATATCCCTTTCAATTGTATTAATTGCAAAAGCATTAAAAGTTAAGACAAAGCAATTATTGGAGTTCAATTTACTGAACGTTCCTAAGTCCCAAAAAATGATTACATGCTATGTTTTTTAGGATTTATGAATTTAAACATGATTTCTGGAATATCTAAAATATCCTCATATAAATCTATATCGTTCTTAAATTCCAATAATTTTACTTTTTTATCCTGAAGGTTTTTTAAGGTATCTTTTCTGACGGTTTCTTTTCCCCAGTCTTTGTTTTCAAAAATATTTTCTTGTAAAGAATTCATACCTAATAAATAGTATCCGCCATCTAATGCCGGGCCAATAACAACATCATTGTTGTTTAACTCTGTAAATGCATTTTCTATGTTTTTCGGTGATAAATCGTACAAATCACTGCCAATAATCATTACTTTTTGATATCCCGAATTAAAACCATCTTTAAATGCATTTTTCATTCTTAAGCCTAAGTCCTCTCCGTTTTGTTGATATTTTTGATAAATTTCATTGTCCCAAATATCATTAGTTCTGATTTTTACAGAGTAATATACAGCCTTGTCAGCATTGACTTTTAAAGAAACGTCTCTGGTTTTTTGTAATAAAAATTTGTATATCTCTAGCGCAGTTTCATCGCCAACAGTTTTTGCTAAACGTGTTTTCGCTTTGCCTAATTCTGGATTTCTAGTAAAGATTAATAAGAAGTTTTTATTTTTTTGTTTTTTAGGCATAAATAAGATAATAGTAATGTTTTTTTATAAACTTATTTTTTGTGCGCTAAGCCAATTTATTTTCCAGGATCTTTGAATATTTAGCAGCATCCACCACCATCATAGTGATAAGTAGATTCTGAAATGAAAATATCATCTCTTCCTAATGCTTTTAAGGCTCCTGCTGTTTTATCGCAAATTGCTAAAGGTTGATTTTTTAATAGAGTATGCCCTAAACCGTCATCAAAATAATCATCATTACCATAATAAATTGCCGCTTTTCCTGTAAAAATACAGGGTCCATCTTCTGGCATTGGGTCTTTAATAGCTGCAACTTCAATAGATTCTATGTAAATTAATTTGTCTGTTGGGTAATTTTTAGGATCTAAAATTCTGTAGGGTTTTCTGGCTCTAATTTCAATAGTTCCGAAACCAGCATCCGTTAATGCTTTTACATAATTTGCAATAGATAAACTTCCACTTAAACATAGTGCACGTAAACGGTCGTCATTTCGTAATTCGTCGTTCATTGGCTGCTCACAGGTAGGATCACTCATGACCAATTTTCCGTGAGGTTTAAGAACTCTGTACATTTCGTCAATGGCCTTTTTTAAATCATCAGACTTAAAAATATTGAATAAACAGTTTTGCGCAGCTACATCAATAGAATTATCTTCTACAGGTAAATTCATTGCATCTCCTTTTCTTAAGTCAACAAAATCGCTTTTAAACCAATCATTTTGTTCTTCTGCAAGTTTAAAATTGTTACGCGAAGCTTCTAACATTTCATTAACAACATCTAAGCCAATTACACCTCCTTTTTGACGATTAAAATAAGAGAATTGTAATAGCTCCATTCCGCCTCCAACACCAACATATAGCATTTTGGGGTTGTTCGCTAAATCACGAGCATGAACAGTAGAACCACAACCATAGTTCATTTCTTGCATAATTCTTGGAATTTTTAACCCTGGTAATTCCCAAATTGGATTTGTTGTACAACACAGGCCAACGTCTGGTGTTAAAGCCGCTTCTTTGTATACATTATGTGTGGTTTCTAAGTAACTCATATTTTTTATTTTGCCACGAATTCAATACTTATTCGTGAGTTTTTTAATTTTTGGTTATTGTTAGGCAACAACTCCTTGGCAGCTGCTTCCTGCGCCAGCAGTGCAACCATAACAATGTTGGTTAATTATAATTTTTCTGTCTTGAAGTAGCTCTTCGTTATAATCTGAAATGTGCTTTACTTTACTCGCAACTTTAAGGTTTAGCATCTGATTGAAATCGCAATCGTATAAATTTCCGTCCCAACTTACAGAAAGTGTGTTTGTACACATAACATTTGAAACTGCAGAGGGATTATATGCTTCTACCAACGAATACATATAATCTTCGTAATTTTCTGAAGCGATTAAATAATCTAAAAATCGGCTAATTGGTAAATTTGTAATTGCGAATAAATTATGAAAATCAATTTCAAATTCAGATTTTAAGGCTTTTTTGAAATCCTTTTCCAAAGCCAGTTGATCTCCAGGTAAAAATGCTCCGGAAGGATTATACACCAAATCTAATTTTAAATTAGACCCTTCTTTACCATAACCAATAGCGTTTAACTCTTGTAGTGCTTTAATTGATTTATCAAAAACACCATTTCCTCGTTGTTTATCTGTTTTTCCTCTTGTCCAATGCGGCATTGATGAAACTACGTGAACATTGTGTTTTTTAAAGAATTGTGGTAAGTCGTAATACTTTTTATTCGCTCTAATAATTGTTAAGTTAGACCGTACAATAAAATCTTTAATTCCTGCTTTAGCAGCTTCTTCTACAAACCATCTAAAATTAGGGTTCATTTCTGGAGCCCCACCCGTTAAATCTAAAGTATGAGCTCCTGTTTTTTTTATTACTTCTAAACATTCATTCATGGTTTTTAAGGTCATGATTTCTTTTCTATCTGGACCCGCATCTACATGACAATGTGCGCAAACTTGGTTGCACATATAGCCTAAGTTTATTTGTAAGATCTCTAATTTTTTAGGACGCAAAGGAAACTGATTTGTTTCTTTTATTTTTGTAGCAAAAGTTGGTAATTCTCCAGTAGCAAATATCCCTTCAGAGAGAATTTCCATCTGACGAGAAGTATTAGCAATATCGTTATTTCTTGCTTTTAGCGATTTTTTCATTTAATTATTAATGTAGACTTATAAATTATGAATTAAAGTGATTAAACTCATAATTCGATTTTAAAATTCATTGTTTTGTATAATAATTCTTTTCATGAATTCAGGTAAAGTCACCTCTAAAATTTCACTAAACGAAGTGAAATTAGGGTCCGATTACATTTCGAGTTTATTAATTTTATTCATCATTTGAACCCCATGAACCAAAGTTGCACCACTTTTAATTGCCGCACCAACATGAATTGCTTCCATCATTTGTTCTTTTGTAATTCCACGTTGTAAACCATCTTTAGTATAAGCGTCAATGCAGTACGGACATTGCTCTGTATGGGCAACAGCTAAGGCAATTAAAGATTTTTCACGAGCTGTTAATGAGCCTTCTTCAAATACTTTTCCATAATAGTCGAAGAATTTGTTTCCAAGTTCTTCATTCCATTCCGTTATTTTACCAAATTTTTTTAAATCGGCAGCATCATAATAGTTTTTCGACATTGTTTTTGTGTTATCAAAGATGAAAATTAAAGGTACTATTTTCTGTTTAAAGTCCAATCGTAATTTAAAAAACTAATTTTAGCTTTTGGGCTAATTTTAATTTTGGAGTAGTTGTTTAAAAAGTTGATGAGTGAACCATTTTTAGTGAAATCATTTTGAAACCAATCAAAAATTAAAGAAATTTCAATTTCATTATTAGAGATTTTATTTTTTGATGTATCGTTAATAAAATCTTCCGTTAAACGTGTTAATTCCATTTCTATATTTTCTTCAGTAAAAGCCTTATTACTCAATTTAGGACAAGAAGCTGAAGCGCAATTAATACCAAAATGAATTTTTGGATCTGAAAATTTTCTGCGTAATATTTTATGTTCAATATAATCTAAAGTGTATGTTTTGTTGCCAACTTTAACAAAAGGAATTTTCCATGCGGTTTTCCCTTTTATTTTAATATCCAAAATACTTTCTATTTTTTCTATTTGAATAGTATTAAGAACTATATAGATAGTATAAGCGTTATAAACATTTATCCAAAAGGCTTTTTGTTTATTATCAGACCAATTGCTTTTAGGAGACGTGTTTTCTAAATATTTAATATGTTTTTTTAATAATTGTCCATTAAATCTTTCATAATCTACTATTCCTGTATTGGTAACATACTTCTCGAGTAAATTATTAAAAACAGATGTTTGTGAGTAACTTTTTACAAAAGTTAGAAGTACTATGAATAATAATAAGATTTTTTTCAAGGTATATTTTGTTTTCTATTTTTTTAGACGATGATTTTTACTTTTAATTACAAAATCATAAATAAAAAATATTTTTTGTTAAAAGAACATACTTATTAGTCCTTTAATTTAATAATTCTATGAGACTGTTGTGTTTTTTGTAAAATTTTGCTTTTGAAACATTGGTTTGGTGCGTTCTTATTTTATAGAAAAGTGAGAGCCAAAGTCAGGATTAGCTTCCGATAAAAATCATTATTTTTGCTGGAAATTACATATTTACATAAAAAAACAATTAAACAAGATTAAATGAAAGCATATATTTTTCCTGGTCAAGGAGCACAATTTCCAGGAATGGGATTGGATTTATACGAAAAGTCTGTATTGGCACAAGAATATTTTGAAAAAGCGAATGACATTTTGGGGTTCTCAATTACAGACATTATGTTTGAGGGATCCGCTGATCAATTGAAAGAAACGAAGGTTACACAGCCCGCTATTTTTTTACATTCTGTCATTTTTGCAAAAGTTTTGGGTGACGATTTTAAACCTGAAATGGTTGCAGGACATTCTTTAGGAGAATTATCTGCTTTGGTTGCAAATGGTGTCTTAACTTTTGAAGATGGATTAAAATTGGTTTCTAAACGTGCTTTGGCAATGCAAAAAGCATGTGAGGCTGCGCCTTCTACAATGGCTGCAGTTTTAGGTTTGGCAGATAATATTGTCGAAGAAACGTGTGCTCAAATTGATGGGGTAGTGGTTGCTGCAAATTACAATTGCCCGGGTCAATTAGTCATTTCGGGAGAAATTAGTGCTGTTGAAAAGGCATGCGAGGTTTTAACTGAAAAAGGAGCTAGAAGAGCTTTATTATTACCTGTTGGAGGTGCATTTCATTCACCAATGATGGAGCCAGCTAGAGAGGAATTAGCAGCTGCAATTGAATCAACTCATTTTGGCAAACCAATTTGTGCTGTGTATCAAAACGTAGTTGCAAAGGCAGTTATAAATCCTAATGAAATAAAAGAAAACTTAATTGCACAATTGACTGCGCCTGTAAAATGGACGCAATGTGTGCAAGCAATGATTGCTGATGGAGGTGCTGAGTTTATTGAAATTGGACCTGGTAAAGTTTTACAGGGTTTAATGCGCAAAATAGATAGAAGTGTTACTGCAAGTGGTGCGATTTTAGCTTAAGTAGAATACGAGTATCATAATATAAAAGCCAAACGAATTAGTTTGGCTTTTTTTTATATTTGTATGTTGATTTTGTTTTCAACTTTCCTTAAGTAGCTATTATTTAAAAAAGGGAAATTAAAATTCAAACGCTAAACAAGTCTACTTTTTGTTTTGGTAACTAAAATTTAGTTTTGAGCTTGTTGCCATTTCCATGCAGATTCCAAAGCTTCATCTAAAGATTTTTCTGTTTTCCAGTTTAATTCTTTATTCGCAATTGTTGTGTCTGCAAAAGCAGCTGTAATATCTCCTTCACGTCTTCCAACAATTTTGTAGTTTAAAGGTTTCCCAGATGCTTTTTCAAAAGCTTTAATAACCTCTAAAACAGAGCTTCCTGTTCCCGATCCTACATTAAAAAACTCAAAATTTTGTTTGTTCCTTTTGCTAATTAATCTTTTTAAAGCAGCAATATGAGCTTTCGCTAAATCTACTACGTGAATGTAATCACGAATAGCAGTTCCGTCTTGCGTATCATAATCATCACCAAAAACAGACAATTCTTTACGCATTCCTGCAGCAGTTTGAGTTACAAAAGGAATTAAATTTTGAGGAACACCTAGAGGTAACTCTCCTATTTTTACAGTTGGATGCGCCCCAATTGGATTAAAGTATCTTAAAGCTATGATATTTAAATCGTGTGCTTTACTTGCATCTCTTAATATCTCTTCACCAATTTGTTTGGTATTTCCATAAACAGATTCAGCTGTTTTTACAGGTGCTTTCTCTGTAATAGGTAATTCATCAGCTTGCCCATAAACAGTGCATGAAGAGGAGAAAATAAAGTTATCTAACTTTCTATCTCTCATTTCTTGCAGCAAGTATACTAAAGTACCTAAATTATTTTCATAATAATCTAAAGGTTTGTGCATACTTTCTCCAACAGCTTTAAAAGCAGCAAAATGGATTATTCCATCAACTTTATTATTTTCGAAGAAGTTTTTTACTTCGCTTTTTACTCTTAAGTCAATTTGATGAAAGTCTGGTTTGATTCCCGTAATTTCTGTGATTTTATCTAAAACACCAATAGAGGTATTTGATAAATCATCGATAATTACAACTTCAAAGCCTTCGTTTTGTAATTCTACAACTGTATGAGAACCAATAAAACCTAATCCTCCTGTTACTAATATTTTTTTCATTGTGATGTTTTAGTTAACGAAATCTAAAATCGTTTTTGTAATAAATGTTAATTGTTCATTGTCTAGTTCGGTATGCATTGGTAAAGAGATAACTGTTTTTATCAATTCATTTGTAACAGGGAAATCACTTTCTTTGTATCTTGCATCTGCATATGCTTTCTGAGAATGCAGTGCTACGGGATAGTATATAGCATTTGGAATTCCTTTTTCTAGCAAATGTTTGTGTAAATCATCTCTTTTACCGTTTGTAATTTGTAAAGTATATTGATGAAAAACATGGCAATCACAGGTATCACAGATTTCTCCACAAGCACTTGTCTTTGGGGTAATAATGTGTTCTGATACAGACAACGCTTTATTGTAAAAACAAGCAGCATTTCTTCTTGCACCACAGTAGTTATCTAAACGAGGTAATTTGGCTTTTAAAACTCCTGCCTGTAAAGAATCTAAACGAGAATTTACACCAACAACATCATGATAATAACGTGTATACATTCCGTGATTAACAATTCCTCGCATTATGTGTGCTAATTCATCATCATTTGTAAAAATAGCTCCACCATCTCCGTAGCACCCCAAGTTTTTAGATGGAAAAAAAGAAGTTGTACCAACATTACCTATCGTACCTGCTTTCTTTTTTGTTCCATCTTCAAACGTGTAATTTGCACCGATGGCTTGCGCATTATCTTCAATTACAAAAAGATTATGCTCTTTTGCAATTTCTAAAACAGCCTCCATATTTGCAACTTGCCCGAATAAATGAACAGGAACAATAGCTTTTGTCTTTGGAGTAATTGCTTTTTTTAAAGCTTCAATATCGATATTATAAGTTTTTGCATCAACATCCACTAAAACGGGTGTTAGTTTTAGCAAAGCAATAACTTCTACTGTTGCAGCAAAAGTAAAATCTGCAGTAATTACTTCATCACCTTGTTCTAGACCTAAGCCCATCATTGCTATTTGCAATGCATCTGTACCATTTGCACAAGGAATTACGTGTTTTACACCTAAGTATTTTTCTAAATCAGCTTGAAACTCATGAACTAGAGGTCCATTGATATAAGCTGATGTATTCAAGACTTGCTCAATAGAGGTGTTTACAGCTTCTTTTATTTGTTTATATTGGCCTTGTAGGTCGACCATTTGAATTTTTTTCATATAAAAAATTTTGCTCCCCAAAAATACAAACTTCCTTTCATTTTCTATGCAGTTATCCTTAAATAATATTTCTGTTATCTTTGAGAAAAATAATTTTTATGAAGCTTTTAATACGTTCTTTAAGAATTCTATTCTTTCTTGTTGTATTGTTGTTTATTTGCGGTTGGTTGTATTCAAAAACATACCATCCAAATTATTCTGGAGCTTTAGAACTCAAAAATATTTCAGAGGAAGTAACAATTTATTTTGATGATATTGGTGTTCCTCACATTAACGCAAAAAATCAAAAAGATGCATATGTGGCTTTGGGTTATGTGCATGCTCAAGATAGGTTGTGGCAGATGGAATTGATACGAAGAATTGCACCAGGAAGATTGTCTGAAATCTTTGGCAAAGATTTATTAAAAGTAGATCGATTTTTTATGGGTTTAGGTATCGAGGAGGCTGCAAATAAAACAATTGCGAATTTAGATAGAACTACTGAAGCTTACTCTTTAACCCAATCTTATTTAGATGGCGTAAATCAATTTATTGAAGATGGAAAAACTCCTTTAGAATTTACTTTGGCAGGAGTAAAGAAAGAGAAATACACACTTAATGATATTTATAATGTGTTTGGATATATGTCTTTTAGTTTTGCGGTTGCTCACAAAACAGACCCTCTGTTAACGGAAATTAAAGATAAATTAGGCGATTCTTACTTAAAAGAGTTACTAGGATCATATAGTGAGAATTTAACCATTAATAGAAATAATATTTCTGATAAACTTGATTTTGTTTTTTCGAACTCAATAAGTGAAATTATGGATGAGTTGCCCGTTTCTCCTTTTATTGGAAGTAATTCTTGGGTAATTGCACCTGAAAAAACGAAGAACGGAAAAGTGATTTTTGCAAACGATCCTCATATTGCGTATTCACAGCCTTCAGTTTGGTATCAAAATCATATAAGAACACCTAATTATGAAATCTATGGATTTAATATTGCTTTGATGCCATTTCCTTTGCTGGGTCATAATAGAGAATATGCGTATGGCTTGACAATGTTAGCAAACGATGATTTAAATTTTTATGTAGAAGAAAATAATCCGCAGAGTTCTTTAGAATATAAAACTCCTGATGGTTACAATACATATGAGTTAAGAGATAAAACAATTCATATAAAAAATGAAATTGATACTTCTTTTCAGGTAAAAGTAAGTAAACATGGACCAATAATGAACGGACTAATAGAACATGTTATTGATGACAGGCCAATTGCAATGAGTTGGATTTATACGCAGTTGCCAAATGAAATGTTAGAAGTCTCTTATGGAATTTCTCATGCTAGTTCAATAAATGAATTTAAAAGTTCCGTTGCAAGAATTCATGCGCCTGGTTTAAATGTAATGTATGGAGACGCAAAAGATAATGTAGCTTGGTTTTCATCTGCTAAATTATATCAGTTAAGAGATAGCCTGTCTTCTAAAACCTATTTAAATGGTGCTTCAGGAAATGATGAAATTAGAGAATATCTTTCTTTTGATGAGAATCCACAGTCAATAAATCCTAAAAGTAATTATGTGTATTCTGCGAATAATCAAATAGATTCCGTGAGAGGAAAGTTGTATCCAGGATATTATCAGCCACAGGATAGAGCAAAAAGAATTGTTGAACTTTTAGATCAAAAAAATGATTTTACAAAAGAAGCGGTTGCAGAGATGATTTACGATGTAAAATCGTCTACAGTTCCGGAAATTAGTCAAAATTTGCTTAAAAGTGTCGATAAATCAGCGTTAACTCCTTCAGAAAGAAAAGCTTTTTCAATTTTAGAAAATTGGGACGGCACTTATTTAAAAACATCTGTTGGACCAACAATTTACAATCGCTTTTTGTATAATTTTCTAAAAGCAACCTATAAGGATGAATTAGGTGAAGGGTTTGAGTTGTTTATCAATTCACAATTGCAAGATCAAGTATTGCCTAATCAGGTCAATAGAAATTATTCTGTTTGGTGGGATGATATTTCTACAAAAGATAAAATTGAAACAAAAAAAGAGGTTACTCAAATGTCATTTAAAAGTGCAGTTCTTTTTTTACAAAATCAATTAGGAGAAAATATAGATGATTGGACTTGGAATAGAGTTCTCTCTGTTGAGTATGAGCACGCAATCGGGAAAGCTGGAGGATTATTACGAAAATTTTTTAACGTTGGCCCTTTTGAAACTGTAGGAGGGAATGAAGTGATTAACAATCAGATTTTTAAATTAGACAGTACAGGATATTATAAAGTAACTGCGGGTCCTTCAACACGAAGAATTATAGATTTTTCTGATGTTGAAAATAGTTTAGCCATTTTACCCACAGGTCAATCTGGAAATGTGTTTAGTGAGTATTATAAAGACCAAACTCAGAGGTATTTAGACGGAAAGTTTGTGAAAATGAAACTAAATCAGTCTGAAATTATGAAAGCTGAATATGTGCTGGTTTTAAAGCCGAAGGAGTGAGGTTTATATAAAATTTAATTCCACTTTAATAAAGTGCGTAGTTTTTTTAATTTATCAGTATAAGGAGCGTATCTAATTGTTAAATCTAACCAATTACCTCTTTTAACGACACCTTTGCTATGAGAAAAAGTTTCGAAAGTTTGTTTACCATGGTAGCTACCAATTCCACTTTCTCCAACACCACCAAATGGCAATCTGTGATTTACAAAATGAACAGTTGTATCATTAATAGTTCCACCTCCAAAAGAATATTTTTGAATCATTTTTCTTGCGATTTTTTTATCCGTAGAAAAAATATAAAAAGCAAGTGGTTTATCGTATTTAGAAATAATTGAGTCTATTTCTTCTTCATGTTTATAAGAAAGTAAAGGAAGTATTGGGCCGAAAATTTCACCTTTCATTACTTCGCTATCGAGAGAAGGTTCATCAATTAATGTTGGAGAAATAAAATGATTTTCTTTGTTGGTTTTTCCACCGATTAAGAAGTCTTCATTTTTTAACATTAAAGCAAGTCTGTTAAAGTTTTTTGTATTTATAATTCTTGGAAAATCTGCTGAGGTCTCAGGATTATCTCCATAAGCTTTTTTCAATTCGTTTTTAAAGCAAGTAACAAATTCGTCTTTTTTGGATGCATGTATTAATAGGTAATCTGGTGCAATACAAGTTTGTCCTCCGTTAATAAACTTTCCCCAAACAATTCTTTTTGCTGCTATTTTAATATTGGCAGTTTTATCAACAATACAAGGGCTTTTTCCACCTAATTCTAAAGTAACTGGTGTCAGAAATTCTGCAGCAGCTTTTGCTACAATTTTTCCTACAGAAACACTTCCTGTAAAGAAAATATAATCCCAACATTGTTTTAATAATCTTTGTGAAACTTCAACACCACCTTCAATAATAGTAACTTGTTTTTTGTCAAAAACAGCTTCAATTATTTCTTTGGTAACTGTACTTGTGTTTGGTGTTAGTTCAGATGGCTTTAAGACAACTGTATTTCCCGCTGCAATAGCTCCAATTAAAGGTCCGAAAGCTAACTGATGAGGATAATTCCAAGGAGCAATTATTAAAACAGCACCATAGGGCTCTTTATATATTTTTGCTGAAGACGGAAAGTTTAAAAGTGATGGTAAAACTCCTTTTGGTTTTGCCCAAGAATTTATCTTTTTAATTGTCATTTTTAATTCCGACAAAACAATAGAGGTTTCTGTTAA
This sequence comes from Polaribacter sp., assembly GCA_029252865.1. Lineage (GTDB taxonomy): Bacteria > Bacteroidota > Bacteroidia > Flavobacteriales > Flavobacteriaceae > Polaribacter. Next base: position 16,901 of record JAQXAP010000036.1, on the reverse strand, counting down.
AACCGCTTCGTATTCTGATTTTTTAAAATCATCATGCAATGCTTTCGTAATATCAGATTCCCTTTTTATAAGTTCGGTTTGAAGTTTTTTTAAGCACTTCTTTCTAAAAGAAATATCTTTTGTTTGTTGAGTTGAAAAGTAATCTTTCTGAGATTGTAAAATACTATCAATATCCATAAAAAAAATAATTGTTTAAAGGTAACAATTAGTTGCAAGCGTTCCAAATAACTTCTTTAGGTGTTGGTGCGGAAATGTTAATTGGTTCTTTACTAACAGGGTGTGTAAATTTAATTTTTCGAGCATGTAAATGAATACTTCCATCTTTATTACTTCTATCAAAACCATACTTTAAATCACCTTTTATTGGACTTCCAATATAAGCTAATTGTGCTCTAATTTGATGATGCCTTCCTGTCTCTAAATCAATTTCGATTAAAGAATAATTATCTAATTTTTTAAGAACAGTATAATGAAGAATGGCTTTTTTACTTCCTTGAATTTCTTTGGAATAAGCTGTTGATTTATTATTTTTTGGATTCTTCTTTAAGTAATTAACTAAAGTGTTTTTTACTTTTTTTGGAGAATTTTTTACAACAGCCCAATATGTTTTGTGTATTGTTTTATCGCGTAACATTTTATTAAGACGTTCAAGAGATTTCGAAGTCCTTGCAAAAATAATAACCCCAGATGTGGGTCTGTCTAATCTATGAACAACCCCCAAAAAAACATCACCAGGTTTGTTGTACTTATTTTTAATGTATTCTTTTACAACCTCGCTTAAAGGTTTGTCACCAGTCTTGTCACCTTGTGTAATATCACCAGCTCGTTTATTTACAATAATAAGATGATTATCTTCAAATAAAATTTGTAAATTTTCTTTAGTAGAATGCATCAGAAATTATTTAAAATCTGACGAAACATCTTCATTAACCCCATCAATAAATGTTAAAAATTCTTCTCTACCCAATCCTGTAGACGAAGAGGTAATGAACGACGCAGGGAGTGTTTCCCAAGTGTTTAGTAATTTCTTTTTGTAAGAGGTAATTTGTTTATTAAGTTTAGAACTACCTAATTTGTCTGCTTTGGTAAAAACAATACAAAACGGAATTTGGTTTTCTCCTAAAAACTTCATGAATTCTAAGTCAATTTTTTGAGGGTCATGTCTAGAGTCAATCAAAACAAAAGTACAAACTAATTGTTCTCTTTCTTTGAAGTAGTTTTCTATAAAAAACTGAAAAATTGTTCTTTTCTTTTTTGATATTTTAGCGTAACCATAACCGGGTAGATCTACTAGAAACCAATCGTTATTTATTTTAAAATGATTGATTAGTTGGGTTTTTCCTGGTTTCCCCGAGGTTTTAGCCAGGTCTTTACGCTCCATTAACATGTTAATTAACGATGATTTACCAACGTTAGAGCGACCAATAAAGGCATACTCAGGAATTCTGTCTTTTGGAGCCTTCGTAACATTACTGTTACTCATTATAAAGTCTGCAGATCTAATTTTCATTATGTACAATAAAAGATTCTAAATTTTTGGAGGTTTGTCAGAGAGAATTACAGTTTTCTTACAGTAAACCAATCTTTCAGAATTTGGTTAAATTCTTGTGGCTTTTCCATCATAGCAGCATGGCCACATTTATCGATCCAAAACAAATCAGAGTTTGGTAAAAGTTTATTAAAATCTTTTGCAACCTCTGGAGGTGTAACAATATCTTGTTTTCCCCATATAAGGCAAGTTGGTTGTTTCATTTTTGGCAAATCGTTTGCCATATTGTGTCTAATAGCGCTTTTTGCAATTGCTAGAGTTCTAATAACAGAAGTTCTGTCGTTTACAATTTCAAAAACACTATCTACCATTTCTTTTGTTCCAATTTCTGGATCATAAAAAACTCCTCTTGTTTTTTCTTTTATATATTCGTAGTTTCCTCTTTTAGGAAAACTATCTCCCATCGCCTCTTCATACAACCCAGAGCTTCCTGTTAAAACTAATGCTTTTACTTTTTCTTGGTAATATTTTGTAAAATAAAGACCAATATGCCCTCCCAAAGAGTTTCCTAGTAAAATAGCTTTGTCTAAATTTTTAAATTCCATGAACTCCTTTAAAAATTTAGCTAAATTTTTAACGTTAGTTTTTATTAATGGAAGTGTATATAAAGGAAGTTCGGGAATTAATACGTTGTAAGAATTTTTAGAAAAATAATTAAAGGTGCTTTCAAAATTACTTAAAGCGCCCATCAACCCATGTAAAACAATGATTGTAGGTCCTTCTCCTGATTCTGCGTATGTAAATTTCCCTTCAGTTTTTAACTTGTCAGTCATTGATTTTTCAATTCGCTTAAAAGCAAATGTAATTCTTTTTTATGAGATAGGTAACGTTTTTTAGCTTGCCATTTTTTTAAGTAAAATGAATAAAATTACATGGAGTTGTTAACAAATAGGTTATTTATTAACAATGTGGTGAAAAGTGGTAAAAAGTGGTAAAATTTAGCTATTTTTGGTTTAGACTAATATAATTTGTTGTGTTAAATTTAATTGGGACATATGAGTGTAAATCAGATGCTAAGGGAAGATTGATGTTTTCGTCAGCCTTCAAAAAGCAACTGTCTTCTGTGTTACAAGACGGTTTTGTGGTAAAGAGAGCGGTTTTTCAGCCGTGTTTAGAGTTGTATCCAATTAGTGAATGGAATTTGATGATGGGGAAAATCAACAAGCTAAATAGGTTCAAGAAAAAGAACAATGATTTTATTCGCAGGTTTACGGCAGGTGTAAAAATGGTGGAGTTAGATGCAACTGGGAGGATTTTAATTCCTAAAGATTTATTTGAATTCGCAGGTATAAAAAAACAAGTGGTCATGTCTTCTTCAGTTAACATTATAGAAATCTGGGATAAAGATAAATATGAAAAAGCCATTGAAGATGCTTCTGAAGATTTTGCAGATTTGGCTGAGGAGGTAATGGGAAATACAGAGTTAGATGAGTTATCATAATCCAGTTTTATTGCAAGAGAGCGTAAATGCCTTGTCTATTAAGGAGGGTGGTGTTTATGTGGATGTTACGTTTGGGGGTGGAGGTCATTCGAGAGAAATTTTGAAAAGATTAGGTGTGAATGGTAGGTTGTTTGGTTTTGATCAAGATCCAGATGCTTTGAGTAATGTGATTGATGATGAGCGCTTTGTGTTGATTCCAGAAAATTTCCAGTATATATCAAGGTTTTTGAGGTTTAATGGTGTTAGGAAAGTGGATGGTGTTTTGGCGGATTTAGGTGTTTCTTCTCATCAGTTTGATGAGGCTGAAAGAGGCTTTTCTACCCGTTTTGATGGAGATTTAGATATGAGGATGAATCAGAAGTCTAGGGTTTCGGCGAAAGAAATTGTAAATGAATATTCAGAGGAGAAGCTAGCTGAGATATTGTTTTTGTATGGTGAATTGAGAAATTCTAGAAATATAGCCAAAACTATTGTTGAAAAAAGAGCTGGAGCGAAGATAAATACAAGTTTTCAGTTAAGGGAGGTGTTGCGAAAGTATCTGCCGAAAGCAAAAGAACATAAGATAATAGCGCAGATTTTTCAAGCGATAAGAATAGAGGTGAATGAAGAGTTAGATGTTCTGAGAGAGTTTTTAGAGCAAATTCCAAATTTATTAAAAGATGAAGGAAGGTTGAGTGTTATCTCATATCATTCTCTAGAGGATCGGTTGGTAAAAAGATTTATCAGAACAGGATTGTTTAGTGGTGAGCCTAGAAAAGATGTTTTTGGGAATACTAGTGAGCCGCTAAAGAAAGTGGGAAAATTAATTGTGCCTACTTCGCAAGAGGTTAAAGCAAATAATAGAGCTCGCAGCGCTAAGTTAAGAATAGCAACATTAAAAAATTAATATGTATCAAGTTAAAAAAGGTGTGTATGATTTTCTTCGTGGTAGTTTTCTTACGGATGATTCCGCTTTTAAAAATTGGCGTATTATCATTTTTGTAGTTGTTCTCTTGTTGGTTATGATATCAAGTGCGCACAAGGCTGATAAAAAAGTGATTCAGATATCTGAGTTGAATAAAAAGAAAAGAGAATTGCGAGCAGAGTATGTTGATACTGGTACCGTTTTAATGAGGATGAAAATGGAATCTAGTATCAGAAAAAAAGCAAAAGCAAGAGGTTTGGCACCTTTGAAGTCTCCTCCTAAAAAAATAAAAGTAACCATTCATAAAGATAAATAACGTTGGCAACTCATAAAAAAAGCATACTTACAAAATTTTACTTAGTATCAGCTTTTGTGGCTTTTATTTTACTAGCTGTCGTATTTCGTGTTTTTACGATTCAGCAGATGGAGGGAGATAGATATAGGGAGTTGTCTACAGAGTTAACAATAAAACAAGACACTATATTCGCTAATAAAGGAAATGTGTATGCGGCCGACGGGAATTTATTGGCTACATCTATGTCAAAATTTACAATTAGAATGGATGTTCTTGCTGTTGATGGAAATGTTTTTGAGGAAAATGTTGGGGCGTTATCTTTGGAGTTGTCCAAGATGTTGGGGAAATCTTCTAATTATTATCAAAACAAATTAAGAAAAGCAAAAAAGAGAAGGAATAGGTATTTGCTGATCGCTAGAAATATTGGGTACACCGACTATTTAAAAATGAAGCAGTTTCCGATATTTAATAAAGGGGTTTATCGTGGTGGTTTTATAGCAGATCACAAAACTGTCAGAGCGCATCCGATTGGTAAAATTGCAGAACGAACAATTGGGTATGATGATTTTAGAGGCGGAGCTGGGATAGAAGGTGCATTTGCGGATTATATGGAGGGTGAAAATGGTTTACGATGGAAACAGAAAATTGCCAAAAACCAATGGAAGCCAATTAATGATGTCAATGAAAAAGAACCTATCGATGGTCATGATATTATTACCACAATAGATGTAAATATTCAGGATATTACACATCATGCTTTATTGCGAAGGTTGGAGTATTTTGAAGCAGATCATGGCTGTGCTGTAGTTATGGAGACTGCAACGGGAGAAATTAAGGCAATTTCTAATTTAGGAAGGACTTCTGAAGGTGCTTATTATGAGAAAAGAAACTATGCTGTTTGGGAGAGCCATGAGCCTGGTTCTACCTTTAAACTTGCAAGTTTGATGGCTGCTTTAGATGATAAGGTAATTGATACTTCAACTATTGTTGATACAGAAAAAGGTCGGATTTACATTCACAATAGAAAGGTTGAGGATTCTCACAAAGGTGGTTATGGTAAGATTTCTGCGGCAAGAGTTTTTGAGATTTCTTCGAATGTGGGGATCGTAAAAATTATGAAAAAAAACTATGATCATAGACCTCAGAAATTTATTGAAAAATTGGAAAAATATGGTTTTAAAGAGCCTATTGGTTTCTCAATTAAAGGGGAGGGAAAGCCTATTATTCCCGAGCCTGAAGATAAAAGTTGGAATAAAATTTCTTTAGAATGGATGTCTTGGGGCTATGGAGTTTCATTAACGCCAATGCAAATATTAATGTTTTATAATGCTGTTGCTAATAATGGGGTTATGGTAAAGCCTATGTTTATAAAAGAATTACGCAGGCAAGATAAAACTGAAAAGGTTTTTGAAACAGAAATTGTAAACTCAAAAATAGCATCAAAAGAGACACTGATAAAGGTTAGAAAAGTCATGGAAAATGTCGTAGTGAAAGGAACCGCACAAAATATTTATTCACCAAACTTTTCTATGGCAGGTAAAACAGGAACTGCTAAAAAATATATTCCAAGAACTAAAGATAAAAATGGTGAATGGCAAGGTGGGTATTATTCAAGTAAGCGCTACGTAGCTTCATTTGCTGGGTTTTTTCCGGCGGATAATCCAAAGTACTCTTGTATTGTTGTTGTTCATGATCCAAAGAAAGAAAAAGGGTATTATGGAGCCACAGTTGCTGCTCCAATTTTTAAAGAAATTGCTCAGAAAATATATACAACAACTCCTATAGATAATCAATCAGTAGGTGATGAGGTGGACTTCACCTCTATTGAAAAGCAATATGAAAAATACAATATCAAATTAAATAAAGAATACAAACGAATTCCAAATGTTTATGGAATGACAGGGATGGATGCTCTGTCGTTGTTAGAAAACATTGGGTTAAAAGTAAAGCTATCAGGTATAGGTAGAGTGAAATCTCAATCACTTAAAAAAGGAGTGAGATTCACAAAAGGTAGTACTATTATTTTAAAACTTTCATAGGTTGAAGAATTTAAAAGACATATTATATCGGGTTTCTATAATTCAAGTATTTGGATATACAGATGTTGAGGTAAATAGTCTTGTTTTTGATTCAAGAAAAGTTGAAAAAAATGGTGTTTTTGTTGCTCAAAAAGGGGTTAGGTTTGATGGTCATTCATACATTGAAAAAGCAATTTCTTTAGGAGCGGTAGTAATTATTTGTGAAGATTTTCCCACTTATAAAAAAGAGGGTGTTACATATATTCAAGTAAGCGATGCAAACTTAGCTTTGGCGATTATGGCCTCTAATTTTTACAATAATCCATCTAAAATGTTGTCTCTTGTTGGTGTGACGGGCACGAATGGAAAAACAACAATTGCATCACTATTATATCAATTATTTAAAAAAGCAGGTTATAAAGTTGGTTTATTGTCAACTGTAAAAATTTTAGTTGACGAAACTGAATTTAAAGCAACCCACACAACTCCGGATTCTGTTACAATCAATTCGTATTTAGATAAAATGATTGAGTCGGGCGTAGATTATTGTTTTATGGAAGTTAGCTCTCATGGAATTCATCAAAAAAGAACTGAAGGCCTAACTTTTTCTGGAGGCGTTTTTACTAATTTATCTCATGATCATTTGGATTATCATGAAACTTTTTCCGAATATAGAAATGTAAAAAAATCATTTTTTGATTCGTTGTCTAAATCTGCCTTTGCACTTACAAATATCGATGATAAAAATGGTGGTTTCATGTTGCAAAATACCAAGGCAAAAAAGAAAACGTATGCATTAAAAACAATAGCAGATTATAAAGTGAAGGTTTTGGAAAAGCAGTTCTCTGGAACACTTTTAAAAATTGATGAATCTGAAGTTTGGACGAAGTTAATAGGTCAATTTAATGCTGTTAACTTATTAGCGATTTTTGCTACTGCAGAATTATTGGGAATCGAAAAATTAGAAACATTAACAATTATAAGTCAGTTAGAGAATGTTAGTGGGCGTTTTGAGCATGTTCTGTCTGAAGATGGTGTAACCGCAATTATAGATTATGCTCATACACCAGATGCTTTAAAGAATGTTTTGGAAACAATTAATGATATTAGAACTGGGAATGAAAAACTAATTACAGTTGTTGGTTGTGGGGGAGATCGAGATCGATCAAAGAGACCAAAGATAGCGCATATCGCCTCGCAATTGAGTAATCAAGCGATTTTTACATCAGATAATCCTAGAACAGAAAATGCGCAAACCATTTTAGAAGAAATGGAATCTGGTGTGTCTACTGAAAACTATAAAAAAACATTATCAATTTTAGACAGGAGGCAGGCAATCAAAACGGCTTGTAAGTTTTCTGAAAGTGGTGATATAATTTTAGTTGCGGGTAAAGGACATGAAGATTATCAAGAAATAAACGGTGTTAGAACTCATTTCGATGATTTGGAGGAAGTGAAAAATTGTTTCAATCAATTAAAAAAATAATCAAGAATGCTATATTATTTATTCGAATATTTAGAAAATCAATTTAGTTTTCCCGGCGCTAGTGTGTTTCAATTTATCACATTTAGGGCGGCTTCAGCATTCATTTTGTCTTTACTGATTTCTTCAATTTTTGGTAAAAGAATCATAAGTTTTTTACAAAGAAAACAAGTAGGTGAGTCTATTAGAGATTTAGGGTTAGAGGGGCAAATTCAAAAAGCAGGTACTCCAACAATGGGTGGAGTTATTATAATTTTAGCAACATTGATTCCTGCATTATTATTAGCAAAACTAGATAATATTTATATAATCCTTCTCGTTATTACAACTCTTTGGATGGGGTTAATAGGTTTTTTAGATGACTATATTAAAGTATTTAAAAAAGATAAAGCGGGTTTACATGGCAAATTTAAGGTTTTAGGTCAAGTTGGTTTAGGTATTATTGTTGGTTCGATGCTTTATTTTAACGATGGAGTTACCATAAAAGAGCAGTTACCAAAAGAGGAGCAAATATTAAATAAACAAGGAAAAAGAGTTGTTTTCGGAGATGCGCATAAATCAACAAAAACTACAGTTCCTTTTTTTAAAAATAATGAATTAGAATATTCAAAAGCGTTTACTTTTTTAGGTGATGATTACGAAAAATATGGGTGGATCGTTTTTATATTTATTACTGTTTTTATTGTTACTGGGATTTCAAATGGAGCAAATTTAACAGATGGAATAGATGGATTGGCAGCAGGCTCTTCTGCGATTATTGTAATAACACTCGCGCTTTTTGCATGGGTTTCTGGTAATATTATTTTCGCGGATTATTTAGATGTAATGTATATACCAAATTCTGGAGAAATGACAGTTTTTATTCTTGCGTTTGCAGGAGCTTTAATTGGTTTTCTTTGGTATAACACCTATCCAGCACAAATTTTTATGGGAGATACTGGTAGTTTAACAATAGGTGGAATTATAGCGGTTATTGCGATCTCTATTCGTAAAGAATTATTACTTCCAATGTTAGCAGGAATCTTTGTGGTAGAAAATATTTCGGTAATTATTCAGGTATCTTGGTTTAAGTACACCAAAAAGAAATTTGGAATAGGAAGAAGGGTTTTTAAAATGGCGCCATTACACCATCATTATCAAAAAACAGGTTATCACGAGAGTAAAATTGTCGTACGATTTTGGGTCGTAGGAATTTTATTGGCAGTATTGGCAATAGTTACCTTAAAATTGAGATAGATGGAGTATTTAGTAATTCTTGGTGGTAGGGAAAGCGGTGTTGGTGCCGCGCTTTTAGGAAAGCGCAAAGGTTTTAATGTTTTTGTGTCGGATAAGGGTGAGATATCAAAAAAATATAAAGAAGTTCTTTTACATAATGAAATCAGTTTTGAGGAATATATACATACAGAAAGCAAAATTTTAAATGCTAATGTAGTAGTAAAAAGTCCTGGGATTCCTGATACAGTTCCATTAATTTTAAAATTGAAAGAAAATTCAATTCCAGTTATTTCAGAAATTGAATTTGCTGCGCAATTCACAGATGCTACTATTATTGGAATTACAGGTTCTAATGGTAAAACAACTACCACGTTATTATTGCATCACATTTTAAAGAATGCAAATTTTAATGTGGGCATAGCAGGTAATATTGGTGATAGTTTTGCTAAACAAGTTGCACAGCAATCCTATGATAGTTTTGTGCTAGAATTAAGTAGCTTTCAGTTAGATGGAGTAAAATCTTTTAATAGTCATATTGCAATTTTAATCAATATTACCCCAGATCATTTAGATCGTTACGAATATGATTTCGATAAGTATGTTGAGGCAAAATTTAAAATAACAAAGAATCAAAAGGAAACTGATTATTTAATTTATGATGCAGATGATAGGGCAATCATAAATTGGTTAAATAAAAATAAAACAAAAGCAAAGTTAGTTCCATTTTCAATTGAGAAAGAATTGGAACACGGAGCCTATTTAAAGAATAACAATATTATAATCAACATTAATAAAGAAAAATTTACTATGCCAATATCAACTTTATCGCTTAAAGGAAAACATAATACTAAGAATGCAATGGCAGCGACAATGGCTGCTCAATTATTAAAAGCTAGAAAGCAAGTAGTAAAAGAAAGTTTAGAAAATTTTGAAGGTGCAGAGCATCGTCTAGAGAATGTTGTAAAAATCAAAGATGTAGAATATATTAACGACTCAAAAGCAACGAATGTTAATGCTACTTATTATGCTTTAGAGTGCATGGATAAAACGACAGTTTGGATAGTTGGAGGTGTCGATAAAGGTAATGATTATAACGATTTATTACCATTGGTAAGAGAAAAAGTGAAAGCGATTGTTTGTTTAGGTGTTGATAATAGTAAAATTAAAGAAACTTTTGGTAACGTAGTTGACATTATTGTGGAAACTGCCGGTGCAGAAGAGGCTGTAAAGGTTTGTCATAAATTAGCAGAAAGAGGAGAAACTGTGCTGTTGTCGCCAGCCTGTGCAAGTTTTGACTTATTCGAGAATTACGAAGATCGCGGACGCCAATTTAAGAAGGCGGTTAGAAATCTATAGTTTTTTACCAGAAAATTAGAATATCCATAGATGAGTGAAAATAAGAGTGAAAATCGATTTTAGAGATAGATAGAATGGCATTGCTGTATTTTGCAGAGACTATGAAAGACTTATGAAAACTATTTTTAAACATATTAAAGGAGATAGAACCATTTGGGCTATAATAGCTGTTTTGGCAATATTTTCATTCATGCCAGTTTATAGCGCAAGTACGAACTTGGTGTATGTAGTTGGGAATGGATCTACTTTGGGACATTTGGTAAAGCATATTGTTTTATTAATACTGGGGTTTGCAATTATTTATGGAGTGCACAAAGTGCCTTACAGATATTTTTCTGGAGGTTCTGTTTTAATGCTTCCTGTAGTTGTTATATTATTGATTTTCACCTTAGCTCAAGGAACCACAATTGGAGGTGCCAATGCAAGTAGATGGATTCGAATTGGAGGAATTGGTTTTCAAACATCAACTTTAGCAGGTTTGGTTTTAATGGTTTATGTAGCAAGATATTTTGCTAAAAATAAAGAAAAAACAATCAATTTTAAAGAAAGTTTATTGAAGCTTTGGACACCTGTTGCTATTGTTCTTTTACTAATATTACCAGCAAACTTCTCTACTACGGCAATTATTTTTGTAATGGTCTTAATGGTTAATTTTATTGGCGGTTATCCAGTAAAATATATTGGGTTTATTTTAGGAGCGGGTATTGTTTTACTATCATTATTTGTTTTGATAGCAAAAGCGTTTCCTGATGCAATGCCAAACAGAGTTCAGACTTGGCAAAGTCGCATAGACAGTTTTTCTGACGGAGAAGGTAAAGAAGCTTATCAGGTAGAAAAGGCAAAAATAGCCATTGCAACGGGAGGTATATTTGGTGTTGGTCCAGGAAAAAGTGTACAAAAGAACTTTTTACCTCAATCTACATCCGATTTTATTTTTGCAATAATTGTCGAAGAATATGGTTTAATTGGTGGTTTTGTTATTGTTTCTATTTACTTTTTATTACTGTTTAGAATTTTCGTAGTAATAAGAAAAACAACCACAATTTTTGGTATGTTATTAGTTTTAGGAGTTGGTATTCCAATTATATTTCAGGCATCAATTAATATGGCAGTCGCTACTAATTTATTTCCTGTTACAGGGCAAACACTTCCTTTAATTAGTAGTGGTGGTACTTCTATTTGGATGACTTGTTTTGCATTAGGAATGATATTAAGTGTTAGTGCTTCAGTAGAAGAAACAGAGGAAGATATTTTAGATGATAACCCTTTAAATATACTTCATGAAACAATCGATTAATATATTAATTTCTGGCGGAGGAACAGGGGGGCATATTTATCCTGCAATAGCAATAGCAAACGAATTGAAATTGCGATACCCTGATGCGAATTTTCTATTTGTTGGTGCAAAAGATAAAATGGAAATGGAAAAAATTCCGGAAGCGGGTTATCAAATTATAGGATTGTGGATTTCTGGAATTCAAAGGAAATTTACTTTAAATAATTTGTTTTTTCCTTTTAAAATGATAAGTAGTTTGTGGAAAGCATCTAAAATTATTAGAAATTTTAATCCTGATGTTGCTATCGGTACAGGAGGGTTTGCAAGTGGCCCAACATTAATAATGGCAGGTAGAAAAGGAATTCCAACCTTGATACAAGAGCAGAATTCATACCCCGGAATAACTAATAAATTGTTGAGTAAAAAAGCGCAAAAAATTTGTGTTGCTTATGATAATTTAGAACGATTTTTTCCTCTTGATAAAATTGTGAAAACAGGAAACCCTGTTCGTCAAGATTTATTGACCACACATTCTAAAACGGTTGAAGGAAGAGCGTTTTTTAATCTAGATAAAAAGAGTAAAACTATTTTAATCTTAGGTGGAAGTTTGGGAGCTAGAAAAATAAACCAATTGATAGAAGCTAATTTAGCGTTTTTTAAAAACCAAGAAGTAAGTGTTATTTGGCAGTGTGGTAAATTTTATTTTGAAGAGTATAAAAAATTCAATGAACTAAAGCACGTTCAGGTTCATCAATATTTAAATAGAATGGATCTCGCTTATGCGGCTGCAGATATCATTATTTCTAGAGCAGGAGCAAGTTCCGTTTCTGAATTATGCATTGTGGGTAAACCTGTTATTTTTATTCCTTCTCCAAATGTGGCTGAAGATCATCAAACAAAAAATGCAAAGTCAATTGCAGATAAGCATGGAGCAATTCTATTAAATGAAACTGAATTAGAGACGTTCCCAATTGTTTTTGAGACTTTAATTAAGGATTTTGGGAAACAAAAAATTTTATCAGAAAACATAAATGAAATGGCACTTCCGGGAGCAACTACAGCGATTGTTAATGAAGTGGAAAAATTATTAAGAAAGTGAACTTAAACAATATACATAATTTTTATTTTGTTGGTATTGGGGGTGTCGGAATGAGTGCAATTGCACGTTATTTTGCTTCTAATGGTAAAAACGTAGCTGGTTATGATAAATCTCCATCTCAAATCACTTTAGATTTAGAAAATTTAGGAGTTGAAATTCATTTTGAAGATGCTTTAAAAAATATTCCTACATCCTTTTTAAAAAAGGAAAAAACTATAATTGTTTATACTCCAGCAATTCCTAAAAATCATATAGAATTAAAATATTTTTTAGATAATAATTTTACAGTTTTAAAAAGATCAGAAATTTTAGGAAAAATTACAGAAACTACATTCTGCCTTGCGGTTTCTGGTACTCACGGCAAAACAACTACCTCCGCTATTTTAGGTCATCTTATGGGAGAAGTAAATGCAACCTCTTTTTTGGGTGGAATTGCAGAAAACTATAATTCAAATTTAATTGTAGGTGAAGATAAAGTGAGTGTGGTTGAAGCAGATGAGTTTGATAGATCGTTCTTAAAATTGAGTCCGAATATTGCTTGTGTAACTTCTATGGATGCGGATCATTTAGACATTTACGGAGATTCAGAAGCTCTAGAAGAGTCTTTTGTAGAGTTTACAAATAAAGTTTCAGATACGCTGATAATTGCAAAAGGTCTGCCTTTGGATGGTTTAACCTACGCTGTCAATGAAGATGCGGACTACAGAGCTTTTAATTTAAAAATAGAAAGAGGAAAATATATTTTTGATTTACAAACTCCCTCATCGGAAATTAGAAATATTGAATTTCATTTACCTGGACAGCACAATGTTATGAATGCTTTAGCTGCTATTGCGATGGCAGATGTATTTGGAATTTCTTTAAAAAATATAAAACAGAGTTTATATACTTTTAAAGGAGTGAAACGTAGGTTTTCGTATAAGATAAAAACAGAAAATTTTGTTTTGATTGATGATTATGCGCATCATCCAACAGAAATAAGTGCAGTAGAAAGTGCTGTGAGAGAAATGTATTCGAATGAAAGAGTTTTGGTTGTTTTTCAGCCGCATTTGTTTTCTAGAACAAAAGATTTTATTGATGATTTTGCCTCAGAGTTATCTAAATTTGATGAAGTTTTGTTGTTAGACATTTATGCAGCGAGAGAAGAACCAATTGAGGGGGTAAATTCAAAATGGCTACTCAATAAGCTCACTCAAAAGAATAAAAAATTAACTCAAAAAAACAATTTAGTTAAAGATATTAAAAATTCCTCTGTAAAAGTAGTTGTGATGTTAGGTGCAGGTGATATTGGGGTTACCATAAACGAGGTTGTAGATGAACTTTTAAGCACAAATGAATATGAGGTTTAAAAGAAGTTTAAAATATATCGTATTTGTACTATTAGTATTGGTTTTAGGGTTTTTATATGGTTTTTCTTCGGCTAGAAATATGAATAAAATTGTTGAAAACGTTGTAGTTGAATTTGAATCGAATGGAAGTAATTTCCTCACACATCCTATGGTTAATAAATTGTTAATACAAAATGGGATAGGTGTTAAAAACCAAGCAAAAAGTGTAATAAATTTATATAATTTAGAAAAAGCAATTTGTATGAATCCTTATATAGAAAATTCATCTGTTTTTTTAGGTATTAATGGTACTTTAAAAACTGTTATAACTCAGCGAACACCTATTGCTAGATTGATAAATACAGACAATTCGTTTTATATTGATAAGAAAGGAGTTAGGGTACCTCTGTCTGATAGTTATTCAGAAAGAGTAATGTTGATTTCTGGTGTTAAAAAAGATGCTGATGTGAGAGAAATATTACCTTTAATTTCGTTTATTTTGGATGATAAATTTCTTCAAAAGGAAGTCGTTGGAATTGAGAAATTTGCTGATAAGGAGTATCAAATTTCTGTGAGAAGTGGAAGTTACAAAATTGATTTCGGGAAATTAACCAATATGGAGTTGAAGTTCAAAAAATTAAAGGCGTTTTATAATACAACATTTGAGGATAAAACGATTCACAAGTATAAAAATATTAATGTAAAGTATCACAACCAGGTTGTGTGCACAAAATAGATCAAAATGGAGAACAATAAGATTGCGGTTGGTTTAGATATTGGTACAACTAAAATTGTTGCCATGATTGGTCGTAAAAATGAATACGATAAAATTGAGGTTGTAGGTACAGGAAAGGCGAAAAGTTTAGGTGTAAAACGCGGTGTTGTAAGCAATATTACACAAACAATACAATCTATTCAGCAAGCTGTAGATGAAGCGGAAAGCGTTTCTGGTCTTCAAATAGATGAAGTAGTTGTAGGTATTGCTGGTCAGCACATTCGTAGTTTACATCACAGTGATTATATCACGAGAAATAACGCGGATGAAGTTATTAATGAAAACGACATCGAAGATTTGGTAAACCAAGTTCATAAATTGGTAATGCTGCCGGGAGAAGAAATTATTCATGTGCTACCACAAGAATTTAAAGTAGATTCTCAGGCAGATATCAAAGAACCAATAGGAATGTATGGAGGTCGTTTAGAGGCGAATTTTCATGTAGTAGTTGGGCAAGTTTCTTCTATCAGAAATATTGGGCGTTGCGTAAAAAGTGCAGGCTTAGGTTTAAGTGAAATTACTTTAGAGCCTTTGGCATCAGCATCAGCAGTTTTAAGTCAAGAGGAAAAAGAAGCAGGAGTTGCTTTGATTGATATTGGGGGAGGAACGACGGATTTAGCCATTTTTAAAGATGGAATTATAAGACACACGGCAGTTATTCCTTTTGGAGGGAATGTAATTACAGATGATATTAAAGAAGGTTGTTCAATAATAGAGAAACAAGCTGAGTTGTTGAAAATTAAATTTGGTTCCGCATGGCCGGGAGAAAATAAAGAAACAGAAATTGTCTCTATTCCGGGGTTAAGAGGGAGAGAGCCAAAAGAGATTACGTTAAAGAATTTATCAAAAATTATACATGCAAGAGTCCAAGAAATTATTGAGCATGTGTATTTAGAGATTAAAAATTATGGACATGAAACAGCAAAAGGAAAACTAATTGCTGGTATTGTTTTAACTGGGGGAGGTTCTCAATTAAAACATTTACGTCAGTTAGTGGAATATATAACAGGAATGGATGCAAGAATAGGTTTTCCGAATGAGCATTTAGCTGGAGATTCAGATGAAATTCTATCGAGTCCATCTTATGCGACTGCTGTCGGTTTGTTAATGGTAGGTTTAGAAAAAGGTTTTAAAGAAGAAGATTTAGAGAATGAGGTTGAAGAAACTATTGAAGATAATCAAGATGAAGTTAAACCAATTGTTGAAACAAAACAAAAACCTAAAAAGAAGTCATTTTTTGAAAAGTTTGCAGAGGGTTTAAAAGACTTTCTAGACAATGCAGAGTAGAACTTTGTGAAATAATTATTATATAGGAAAAAATCATTAAACAATAGATACGTTATTATGGGTACAGAATTCGATAACATTTCATTTGATATGCCAAAAACACAATCCAACACAATTAAGGTAATAGGTGTTGGAGGAGGTGGAAGCAACGCAGTAAACCACATGTTTACGCAACACATTAAGGGAGTTGACTTTGTAATTTGCAACACAGATGCACAAGCTTTGGAAAATAGCAGTGTTCCTAATAAAATTCAATTAGGAATCAGTTTAACCGGAGGATTAGGTGCAGGTGCAAATCCAGATGTTGGAGCTCAGGCAGCTAAAGAGAGTATGGATGAAATTCAGCAAATGTTAAATACCCAAACAAAGATGGTATTCATTACTGCTGGTATGGGGGGAGGAACAGGTACAGGTGCTGCACCAATTATTGCTAAAATTGCAAAGGATATGGATATCCTAACAGTGGGGATTGTTACAATGCCTTTTGCATTTGAGGGCAGAAGACGTACAAAACAAGCTCAAACAGGAATAGACCAACTGCGTCAAAATGTAGATTCTTTGATCGTAATTAATAATAACAAACTTCGAGAGGTATATGGAAATCTCGGTTTTAAAGCAGGCTTTTCAAAAGCAGATGAGGTTTTATCTACTGCTTCACGCGGAATCGCTGAAGTAATTACACATCATTATAAGCAAAATATTGATTTACATGATGCTAAAACAGTACTATCTAATAGTGGAACTGCAATTATGGGTTCTGCAAAAGAAGAAGGACAGAATAGAGCTCAGACAGCTATTGCGAAAGCATTAGATTCTCCTTTATTAAACGATAATAAAATTACAGGAGCCAAAAACGTCTTATTGTTAATTGTGTC
>JAQXAP010000034.1 GCA_029252865.1 Polaribacter sp. | reverse complement strand
AAAAAATAATTCTGTTTCCCTTTTTTGCCTTAATTTTGCAATTCAATTTTTTCAAGACAATGAAAGACATAAAAATTACAATCCAAGAAACAAGCAATAATACCATTATAAAATTTAATACCAATCAAGTTTTAATAAATGGTGGAAGTTACGAATATAATAACATTGACGAAGCTAAAAATTCGCCTTTAGCACAACAATTATTCTACTTACCATTTGTAAAAAAAGTTTTTATTACAGCTAATTTCATTGCTATTCAACGTTTTGATATTTTAGAATGGATAGATGTACAAGAGGAGGTTAAAGAACAAATTGAAGTTTATTTAAAGGATGAAGGTGTTGTCGTTAATGAAACACAAATATCTAAAAAGGAGGCTATTGAAGTCTATTCTGAAGCTACACCCAATCCTTCTGTAATGAAGTTTGCAACAAATAAGTCTTTAACTCAAACAAATGTTGAGTATAAAAATATTGATGAAGCAAGCAAATCCTCCCCGTTAGCGCAAGCTATTTTTAATTTCCCTTTTGTAAAAGAAGTATTTATTTCTGATAACTACGTATCTGTTACGAAATACGACATGGTGGAGTGGAGTAATGTTTTCGCAGAAGTAAGAACATTTATACGTGAATATTTAGTTTCTGGAAAAATAATAATTAAAGATCTTCCATCAGAAAAAAAATCAACCCAAGAAAACAAAGTTGATGAACCTAAAATTAAATTAGAGGGAATTGAAGCACAAATTGTAGATATTTTAGATGAATACATAAAACCTGCTGTTGCAAGCGATGGAGGAAATATAGCTTTTCGCTCTTATGATGAAGAAAACAAAATAGTAAGTGTTGTATTACAAGGCGCTTGCAGTGGCTGCCCTTCATCTACTGCTACTCTAAAAAACGGAATAGAAAACTTATTAAAAGAAATGCTACCTAATCAAATTAATGAAGTAGTAGCAATTAACGGATAAAAAAATGTCAGCAGAAAAAATAAATCCATACAAAGATTCTAAACTTGGTAAGAAAGAGCAAGTTGCCCAAATGTTTGACAACATTTCTGAAAATTATGATGGTTTAAATAGAATTATTTCTTTAGGAATTGATATAACATGGCGTAAAAAAGTAGTTAAGATTGTTGGCCAGAATAATCCGAAACAAATTTTAGATATTGCAACTGGAACCGGAGATTTAGCCATAATGATGGCAGCTTTAAAACCTGACAGAATTGTAGGTTTAGACATTTCTGAAGGAATGCTAGAAGTTGGAAAACAAAAAATCATAAGAGACAATCTATCTGACAAAATAGAAATGATTGTTGGTGATTCTGAAGAAATGCCCTTTGCCGATAATACGTTTGATGCAATTACGGTTTCTTTCGGAGTTCGTAACTTTGCAAACCTGAACAAAGGAATTAAAGAAATTGCTAGAGTTTTGAAACCGACAGGTGTTTTAGTTATTTTAGAAACATCTAACCCAACATCTTTTCCATTTAAACAAGGCTATAAATTATATACTAATTTCTTTTTACCAGTTGTTGGTAAAATGTTTTCGAAAGATAAAGATGCTTATTCATATTTGTCAGAATCTGCAAATTCTTTCCCTTTTGGTCAAGCTTTCAACAATATTTTACAAAAAAATGGGTTTACACATACAGAAGATAAACCAGTAACATTTGGAGTTGCTACAATTTATACTGCACGTAAATAATGATGAGTAAAAAAAATATAATATTCAGTTTTCTCCTTTTTACATCAATTGTTTTTTTCTCACAAAGTGAAAGAGTTGAATACCTTCCAACTTTTGATAAAAATAAAATTCATTACGGTTTTTATCTAGGCTTAAATCAAAATGATTTCAAAATTAGTTTAGAAAACGTTACTTCAATACCAGACGCTAACATTACAGTAGAACCAGACACTGGTTTTAACGTTGGTTTAATTGCAGACCTTCGCCTTCATAAAAACTTAAATTTACGTTTTGAGCCTGGTTTAATGACCAATTCTAAAAAAATTTACTTTAATCACTTAACTAGCCCAAGAGATAGTGTTAGAGATGTAAGTTCTACCTATTTACACCTGCCAATGTTGTTTAAATTTAGCACAGATCGATACAGAAATATCCGTCCTTACCTGCTAGCAGGAGTTTCCTATAATTATAACTTTTCTAGTAATGAAGACAATCAAGATGATAATTTTGCTGGCAAGTTTAGAATGAAAACAAGTAATTTCATGTACGAAGTTGGTGTAGGAATTGATATTTACTTATACTTCTTCAAATTTTCCCCTTCTATTCGTGGAGTCTTTGCATTAAACAATGAGATTAAATATGATAATCCAGCAAACGGAACAAGTCCATGGACAGCTCCTGTAAATTACATGGGAACTCGCGGTGTTTTTCTAACTTTCGCTTTTGAGTAGTCATTAGTTTTAAAGATTGAAAGCAAGAAAATGTTTTTATAAAATTTTTAAAATCTTTCGCCAAAACAACGAGTAAGCAAAACTTACTCGAGTCCTCTTCTAAATTCGCTCAATAACACAGCAGTTGCAGTAGCAACATTTAAACTTTCAGTTTCTTTCGTCATTCCAAATCTTGGAATCGAAATTTTATTAGCGATTAACTTTTTTATCGCAACTGAAACCCCATTTGCCTCATTTCCCATTATAAGAACCCCGTCTTTTGGTAAATTTGTTTTGTACACATTTTCACCATCCATATCCGCAATAAAAGTTGGTAAATTTGTTTCTGATAAATATTCGGCTAATTCTAAATAACGTATTGAAATTCTTGTTAAAGAGCCCATGCTTGCTTGTACCACTTTTTGATTATAACAATCTACAGTATCTTTTGAGCAAATTAATTCATCAACTCCAAACCAATCGCATAAACGAATAATAGTTCCTAAATTACCCGGATCATTTATTGCGTCTAAAGCGATGATTAAACCTTTATCTTTCGGTAGTTTTTCATCAGGAATTTTAAACAAACCTAAAACTTTGTTGGGTGTTTTTAAATTACTAATTTTCTTTAAATCTCCTTCTGAAATTCTAGCAACTTTTTCATCAGAAATGTCTATGTAAAAATCATCTGTACAAAAAAGTGTTTCAACCTCAAAAGAAGATTTTAACAATTCATCTACAACTTTTACTCCTTCAGCAATAAATAATTTATTCTTTAGTCTATACTTTTTTTGAGATAAACTTGTTAATAATTTAACTTGATTTTTTGATATACCCATTAATTGATTGTAAATAGAAATAAACCATCTAAAAATACTATTTTTGATTTTGATAGCATCGCTAAATTAATGAAAAAACTTTTTTTATCATTTTTATCTGTACTCATTTTTATTTCCTGTAATTCTACAAAGCAAGTTGCAGAAAATGAGCACATGCTTACACAAAACTATATTTATATTGATGGCGTTAGAAATAAGAGTAGTGATCTTCAAAAATATATTCTTCAAAAACCCAATTCTAAATTTTTAAATTTACCTTTCGCTCTTTATTTACACAATATTGGAAATCCAAATAAACCGAAAACCCCCTCAGAATGGGGGAAAAAAAACCCCAATTCTTATCGGTTTGTGAAAACTATATTTTCGGAAAAACAAAGTATTGCATATGCCAATTCTTTTATTAATTTAAATAAATGGTTTCTTAAATACCAGGGACCTGAAATCATAAACAAGAAAAAAATAAAAAGGACTGCAGACAATTTATTAGCTTATTACAAAACACAGGGATACTTTAAATCTAAAGTAGATACAAAAGTTAACTTATTTAAAGATAAAAAGGCTACAGTAGAATATCATATAACCAAAAAAAAGCCTACCCTTTTAGATACCATAAATATAAAAATAGAATCAAAGGTTTTAGATTCTATATATAAAAACGCTGGTACAACATCTTTATTAAAGTCGGGAGATTTATATAATGACAAAACATTTAGAAACGAAGCAAATAGGGTCTTAAAACTTTTCAAAAATAATGGTATTTATCACTTTACAGAATCTTCCTTGGGCTTTTACATAGACTCAACAAGGACGGATTATAAGACTAATGTAGGTTTTTTAATCTCTGGAAATAGACTAGAAGAAAAACAAGGAACATATGTTAACACTCCTTTTAAATTACATAAAGTAACAGAAATAAATGTTATTACTGATTACTCATTCACAAAAAAAGGAGAAAAACTAAAAGATTCTGTTTCATATAGAGGAATTAACTTTTTAGCGCATAATAAAGTTAAATACAATCCTAAATATTTAGCACAATCTATTTTTCTAAAGCCAAATGAAATTTACAAGGACACTTTAAGAAAATTAACAAGAAATCACTTGAAGTCACTTAAAAACTTCAAATCTACCAATATTAAGTTCAATACAATTCCGGGCACTGATAATGAGTTAAAAATGGATGTTTTTTTATCACCCATAGAAAAATACACATTAGGCCTAGAAACAGAAATAACACATTCAAACATCAGAGACATAGGTACTTCAGCTAAATTTTCTATTTCAAACAGGAATGCTTTTAGAGGTGCAGAGCTCTTAAAGCTATCTTTTTTAGGATCTTATTTTAATTCAAACAATGGTCCGGGCTGGGAAATTGGTGTAGACGCATCTTTAGAAATACCAAGATTTATAGCCCCTTTAGGGTTAAGCAAATTAGTACCTAAACAAATGTCGCCAAGAACATTGTTTTCTGTTGGGTCTAGTTTTCAAAAAAATATTGGTTTAGATAGACAGGCCTTTACTTTTTTATCTGATTACAAATGGCAGTATAACCCAAAAAAAACAATTCAGTTAGAAATATTCAACACCCAATACATTAAGAACTTAAATATTAATAGTTACTTTAAAATATATAGTTCTGAATTTTCAAATTTAAATAACGTAGCCAAAGTATACGATGCAGCCAATAATATTAGCATAAACTACCCACTTTCAAATAACAAAGACAACCAAGTAAGTGAGGCTATCAATTTCATGAGAACAGTTTCTAATGATAATAATTTTAGAGCTACAAATTCAGATGAATACAACAAAGCTTTAAACATCTTAAATAGATATAATATTGTAACATCCGATTTTTTAATTCCTGTTCTTGCGTATTCTTACACGTACAATAATCAAACAAAGTTTAACGACAATAACTTTTCGTTTTTTAAAGCAAGAATGGCTAATTCCGGCAATTTTTTAGGATTAATATCTAAAAACACAAATGCAAACAATAAAAAAACATTTTCTAAAATACCTTTAGCTCAGTATTTTAAAATCGATTTTGAATATAAGAAATTTTGGGATACAGCCTCCAATTCTGTTTTCGGTTTCAGAACATTTTTAGGTGCAATTATTCCTTATGATAATTCTGATATTCCTTTTACTAAAAGTTATTTTGCTGGTGGTTCAAATGACATAAGAGCTTGGCAGACCTATGAATTAGGTCCTGGAAGTAGAAATACAGGGTTAGAATTTAATGTTGGTAGTCTTAAGTTTCTTACAAGTGCAGAATACCGGTTTGATGTTATTAGTAAATTAAAAGGTGCAATATTTATTGATGCGGGAAACATTTGGGATATTACTGGGTCAAGTTTTGTTGATGACGACGCTAAATTTAATAATTTATCCTCTTTAGAAGATATGGCTATTGGCTCAGGTTTTGGAGCAAGATTAGACTTTAACTTTTTAATCCTTCGTTTAGATATTGGATTTAAAACCTACGAACCTTATTTAACCGGAAATAAATGGCTTAAAAACTACAACTTTGCGAATGCTGTTTATAATATAGGAATCAACTACCCCTTCTAAAACAATAGAGAAACCTATAACGTTTTCGTTATTTTTCGCATACTCTACTGTCTATTTTTAGTACTTTTGATTCGTAATTAATGATTAAAAAATATAAAAATGAGTCATAATATAAAACCTGGTGTTGCAACTGGAACAGAAGTTCAAGATATTTTTAACTATGCAAAAGAAAAAGGATTTGCTTTACCAGCAGTAAACGTTATTGGATCAAATACAATTAATGGTGTTCTGGAAACTGCAAGCGAATTAAACGCTCCCGTAATCATTCAGTTCTCAAATGGTGGCGCACAATTTAATGCAGGAAAAGGTTTATCTAACGAAAATGAAAAAGCAGCTATCGCTGGTGCTGTTGCAGGCGCAAAGCACATACATGAATTAGCAGTTGCCTATGGAGTTCCTGTAATTCTGCATACCGACCACGCAGCGAAAAAATTATTACCTTGGATTGATGGTTTATTAGATGCCTCAGAAAAACATTTTGCACAGACTGGAAAATCTTTATTTAGTTCTCACATGATAGATTTATCTGAGGAGCCTTTAGAAGAAAACATCGCTATTTGTAAAACTTATTTAGCTCGTATGAGTAAAATAGGTATGACTTTGGAAATTGAATTAGGTATAACTGGTGGAGAAGAAGATGGTGTAGACAACTCTGATGTAGATGTTTCTAAATTATACACGCAACCAGAGGAAGTTGCATATTCTTATGAAGAATTACTAAAAGTATCTCCTCAGTTTACAATTGCTGCTGCTTTTGGTAATGTACACGGTGTCTATAAACCAGGAAACGTAAAATTAACTCCAAAAATATTAAAGGATTCTCAAGAATTTATCACAAAAAAATATGGTGTTGAAGAAAACCATATTGATTTTGTATTTCATGGAGGTTCTGGATCTACGGTAGAAGAAATTAGAGAAGCTATTGGTTATGGAGTTATTAAAATGAACATTGATACAGATTTACAATTTGCATTTACAGAGGGAATTAGAGATTATATGCAAGATAAGTCGGCTTATTTAGCTACTCAAATTGGTAATCCCGAAGGAGCAGATCAGCCTAATAAAAAATACTATGACCCGAGAAAATGGTTACGTGAAGGTGAAAAAACTTTTAAATCACGTTTAAAACAAGCTTTTGCTGACTTAAACAACGTTGATACTTTATAAAAACTACTCTATTAAATAGGTAAAAAGCACTTTGAATAAATCAGAGTGCTTTTTTTATGACTTTAAACATCAAAAAGAGAACTTTAAATAAAAAACTTTTACATTTGTACTCCTAAACTTAATTTCTATTTTTATTTAAAATAGGTGTAGAAACAAAATAAAACAGAATAACTCGCATGGCTTGGTTTAAAAGAACAGATAAGGGAATACAAACTTCTACTGAAGATAAAAAAGATACTCCAAAAGGTTTATGGTACAAAACTCCTAGTGGAAAAATAATAGATACAGAAGAATTAAAAAGAAACTTGTATGTAAGTCCAGAAGATGGATATCATGTAAGAATAGGAAGTAAAGAATATTTCGAATTATTTTTTGATGATAATAAATTTAAAGAGTTAAATGTAAACCTTACCTCAAAAGACCCGTTAAAATTTGAAGATACTAAAAAGTATCCTGAAAGATTAAAGGCAGCACAAGAAAAAACAAAGTTGAAAGACGCTGTAAGAACAGCTGTTGGTAAATCACTCGGAAAGGATTTGGTTATTGCTGCAATGGATTTTTCTTTCATTGGGGGATCAATGGGTTCTGTTGTTGGTGAAAAAATAGCAAGAGCTATAGATTATTCAATAAAAAATAAAGTGCCTTTTTTAATGATTTCTAAATCTGGTGGTGCAAGAATGATGGAAGCATCACTCTCTTTAATGCAACTAGTTAAAACATCTGCAAAACTAGCACAATTAGCAGAAGTTAACATTCCATACATTTCTTTGTGTACAGACCCAACTACTGGGGGAACTACAGCCTCCTATGCTATGCTTGGTGACATTAACATTGCAGAGCCTAACGCATTAATCGCTTTTGCAGGACCAAGAGTTGTAAAAGATACAACTGGAAAAGATTTACCAGAAGGTTTTCAAAAATCTGAATTTGTACTAGAGCACGGTTTTTTAGATGGAATTTACGAGCGTAAAAACTTAAAGAAACAAGTTAATTTATATATAGATTTAATACAAAACATACCAATTAGAGCATAACTAAAAACTTTTATTTGCTCGCTTTATTATTCTTACAGTAAAACTCTAAAAAAGAAGAAGTTCAGCAATGTTTTTATTCAAAAAATAAATTATATATTTGCAACCTCAATGAATAATCATTGATATACATAATAATCATTTAAATAATATTGGAATGTATTTAACTAAAGAAGTAAAAGAAAGCATCTTCGAGAAACACGGTAAAGGAAAAAACGATACCGGTTCTTCAGAAGGTCAAATTGCACTGTTTACACACAGAATTAATCACCTAACTGAGCACTTAAAGAAAAATCGTAAAGATTTTAACACTGAACGTTCATTAGTAATGTTAGTAGGTAAGCGTAAGAGTTTATTAGATTATCTTAAGAAAACAGAAATCAATAGATATCGTGCAATAATTAAAGAATTAGGAATTAGAAAATAATTCTTACAAAAAGAGGCTCTATAAACGTGCCTCTTTTTTTTATTTTGATAAATTTACGTTTAGATTTATTCAAAACAATTATTTATTTTTTCTGCAAAAGCAGAAATTTAAAAGTATTTAATTCTGACTAACAGACAGAATCTATATAAAAAAATCAAAAATAGTAACAGCATTTTTGAATTTCCATTGCAATAACAGACAACAACCCAACAACAAACAATTTAAAAATTTAGAATTAAAATTTATGATTCCAAAAGTATTTAGAGAGGTTATAGACCTTGGAGATGGAAGAACTATCTCGTTAGAAACTGGTAAGTTAGCAAAACAAGCTCACGGTTCGGTTGTTGTTCAAATGGGTAAAGCAATGTTATTATGTACTGTAGTATCTAGCTACAAAGCAGGAACGGTTGATTTTTTACCATTAACAGTAGATTATAGAGAAAAATTTGCTGCTGCAGGTCGTTACCCAGGTGGTTTTTTCAAAAGAGAAGCAAGACCAAGTGATGGAGAAGTATTAACAATGCGTTTAGTAGACCGTGTTTTACGTCCCTTATTTCCAAAAGACTATCATTCAGAAGTACAGGTAATGATCCAATTAATGTCTCATGATGAAGATGTTATGCCAGATGCATTGGCAGGTTTAGCAGCATCAGCAGCTATTCAATTATCTGATTTTCCATTCGAATGTCCTATTTCTGAGGCACGTGTTGCTCGAGTAAACGGGGAATTCGTAATCAACCCAAGTAGAGCTCAATTAGCAGAGTCTGACATCGATATGATGATTGGAGCATCAGCGGATTCTGTAATGATGGTTGAAGGTGAAATGGATGAAATTTCTGAAGAAGAAATGGCAGATGCTATTAAGTTTGCTCATGAATCTATTAAAATTCAATGTGCTGCTCAAGTAAAATTAGCAGAAGCTTTCGGAAAGAAAGAAACTAGAGAATACGAAGGAGAAAGAGAAGATGCTGATTTAGCTGAAAAAATAAATACTTTTTCTTACGATAAATGCTATGCAATTGCAAAGAAAGGGACCTCTAAAAAAGAACGCTCCACTGCTTTTGCTGAAGTAAAAGAAGAATTAAAAGCTACTTTTTCTGAAGAAGAATTAGAAGATTACGGTGATTTAATTGGTAAGTATTTCAACAAATCTCAAAAGAATGCAGTAAGAGAATTAACCTTAGCAGAAGGTTTACGATTAGATGGTCGTAAGACGGATGAAATTAGACCAATTTGGTGTGAAGTAGATTATTTACCATCCACACATGGTTCTTCTATTTTTACTCGTGGAGAAACTCAAGCTTTAGCTACGGTAACTTTAGGAACATCAAGAGATGCAATTAAAATAGACATGCCTTCCTACGAAGCTGAAGAAAATTTCTATTTACATTATAATTTCCCTCCTTTTTGTACAGGTGAGGCACGTCCTTTAAGAGGAACTTCACGAAGAGAAGTTGGCCATGGTAACTTAGCTCAAAGAGCTTTAAAGGGAATGGTTCCTGATGATTGCCCATATACAGTAAGAGTGGTTTCTGAAGTACTAGAATCTAACGGTTCTTCCTCTATGGCGACAGTTTGTGCCGGTACAATGGCGATGATGGATGCGGGTGTGCAAATGATTAGACCTGTTTCTGGTATTGCCATGGGATTAATTTCGGATGGAGATCGTTACGCTGTTTTATCTGATATTTTGGGTGATGAAGATCACTTAGGAGATATGGATTTTAAAGTAACGGGTACTGCAGAAGGAATTACTGCGTGTCAAATGGACATTAAAGTAAAAGGATTGTCATACGAGATTTTAGTGAATGCACTAAAACAAGCTCGTGATGGTCGTTTACACATCTTAGAAAAATTAACGGATACTATTACTACTCCAAATGAAGAAGTAAAAGATCATGCTCCTAAAATGATTAACCGAAGAATCCCTAACGATTTAATTGGTGCATTTATAGGACCAGGTGGTAAGCATATTCAAGAATTACAGAAAGAAACTGAAACTACAATTGTTATAACAGAAGACGCTGTTACCGAGGAAGGGATCATTGAAATTTTAGGAACAAAACCAGATGGAATCGAAGCAGTAATTGCTAAAATTGAATCTATGATGTTTAAACCCGAAAAAGGATCTACATACCAAGTTAAAGTAATCAAAATGTTAGATTTTGGTGCTGTGGTAGAGTATGTTGAAGCCCCTGGTAATGAAGTTTTACTACATGTTAGCGAATTAGCGTGGGAACGTACAGACAATGTTTCAGATGTTGTAAACATGGGAGATGTTTTAGATGTAAAATATTTCGGTTTAGACCCAAGAACTAGAAAAGAAAAAGTTTCAAGAAAAGCTTTGCTAGAGAAGCCTGAAGGCTATGTAGCGAGACCACCGAGAGACGACAAACGCTCTGGAGGACGCGATAACAGAGGTAGAGACAATCGTCGTGATTCAAGAAAACCAAGAGAACCAAGAAAAGAGGATTAAATTCTTTATAATTGATATTAAAAATCGCCAAAATAATTTGGCGATTTTTTTTTTGTTTATGGCCTATTTATAAAATGCTTTTATTTACTTTGTAAGGAACTTATGACAATTCAAAGTAATACGTATTTATCTCTCGGAACAAATCAAGGAAATAAACTTGACAATCTACAAAATGCTATTAATTTAATAGATGATAGAATTGGTGCGATTGAAAAAATTTCATCGATATACAAAACTCCGTCATGGGGTTTTGAAGGGGAAGATTTTTTTAATATTTGTCTCAAAGTTTCCACTCAACAACAAACAGAAACCTTAATGAAATCTTTATTAAAAATAGAGAATGATTTAGGTAGATTAAGGTCTAACGAAGATGGTTATCAAAACAGACATATCGATATAGACATATTATTGGTAAATGATGAAATTATCTTTTCAAAAATAGTAACAGTTCCTCATTCAAAAATGTTACAGAGAAATTTTGTAATGATTCCATTAGCAGAAATAGCTCCAAATGCTATTCACCCAATTGAAAAAACTAAAATTTCGGTTTGTTTACTAAACTGTGATGATTCATCTGAAGTAACATTAATAAATGATTCGTTAAAAAGACCAACCCCAATTTATGAAAAATATAATTACATCGCTATTGAGGGAAATATTGGAGCGGGTAAAACTTCTTTAGCAAATCTACTCTCAAATGAATTTAATGCAAAACGAGTATTGGAGCGTTTTGCAGACAATCCTTTTTTACCAAAATTCTATGAAGATAATGAGCGATACGCTTTCCCATTAGAAATGAGTTTTTTAGCTGACCGGTATCAGCAACTTACAGACGATTTAGCACAATACGATTTATTTAAAAACTTTATTATTTCGGATTATTATATTTTTAAATCTTTAATATTTGCTCAGGTAACTTTACCGAAGGAAGAATATCTATTGTACAGAAAAATGTTCGACTTAATGTATAAAGAAATCACAAAACCTGATTTATATATCTATCTATTTCAAAACACAGAACGACTTTTAGAAAATATAAAAAAAAGAGGACGAGATTATGAACAAAGTATTGAGACTTCTTATTTAAAGAAAATACATAATGGCTATAAAAACTTTATAAATACTGAAAAGAATTTAAACCTATTGATCATTGATGTTTCAGAGTTAGATTTTGTAAATAACCCCGAAGATTACAGATACATAGTGAATAAAATAAAGACTTTTTAAAACACAAACATATACTTTAATAAGAAAAAAAATCTATGATTTAAAAAGTCAATAGCCTATTTAAATTGAGATTATTTTTTATCAATGCTCTTTTTATCTTTAGGTATAAATAAATTCTTAAATTAATTTAGAGCTGACGTAATTTGTTTACTAAACAAGCTAGATATTGTTATTTTAACTCTAACTTCTCTGCAAAATAATCACAAAAATCACGCATTGTAGCACTCATTTTTTGATCATCTGTTGCTCGTTCAAAAGAATCTGCCATAGAAATTAAAGTTTGATGATAAAATTGTTTCATATCATTTACAGGCATATCTTTTGTCCATAAATCCATGCGCAGAGTATCTTTTTTCTTATGATCCCAAACAGAAATCATGATAGCTTTGGATTCTTCATTATTTATACCTCCTTCTTTTGCTGACCAGGAAATTTCTTCTGGCACTTTGTTTTCATCTAAACCTACCTTAAATTTTATTTCTGAGTTATGTTTTACTGACATTATTTTCTGGGCTTGTATTTAGATTTTTTATACAAATCTAAATCGTTAATTTTTAATAATTGTTGCAAAGATACATCATTATTTTGCATGTAAGACCTCACTATTTGCCACCCTAACCAGATACCTATTCTACCAGGAGATTGATTATCGTTTTCCAGGTAAAATTTAGAAAATGGTGCATTATCTAAAAACCTTTTATTAAGTTTTGTATCTGTACTAAACAATAGTTTTCTTTCAATGAAATACTTCCAAATATCCTCTTCATTCGCAACTGCCCAATCTAGTTTTGGTTCTAAATATCCAATTTTTAATTTATCAGAAATAGCAGGTAAATACAAATCCAATAAATACATTTTTTTTCCTTCATAAACCATTTTCCCAATAAAACTTCTGCTTTTAATAGGCGGTATCTGGTTTTCTGAAATTGAATTAGCGATATCTACAATTATATTTTCTTTGGTATTATTTTCTCTAATATACTTTGGGTAGTCTGAATAAAATTTATGTTCCTTTCCCAAAAATACATCTAAAGAAATAAGTAGTATACTATCTGCATAAATTACCCTACTGTCATAATCTATATTAGAAATCATCGTACTTATATTAGGTGATTTAAATTTAGGATTATAATATTTTATGTGTTTGAAAAGAGACGATAATTGTAATTCTAAATCAGAGATATCATTATATATTTTTTGTGTTTCATTAAATAAATCGATTTCTTCTTTATTAGACATTTTAGAAATTGCAAGACTATCTGAAAATGATCTTGGAAATAAGTAGGGATATTTATGTTTTAAAAGAGGTAAATTACCTGTATTAGATTTATAAAAATCGACTTCATACCTATTTATTAAAACCTCCACATCAATACCAGAAACATCAACCACTACTTTATTATCTGAGCTACATGATGTAAGAGTTGATAAAATCAAAAAAACTATTATAAAGAATCTCATAAACTTCGTATCTTGCTGTTGAAAATATAAAACGATAAAAATACTAAAATAGTTTATCAATGAATACCGAAAAAGTTGCAGATCATATTATAAAATGGCTAAAAGAATATGCTAAAAATGCAAAAGTAAAAGGATTTGTTGTTGGAGTATCTGGTGGAATTGATTCTGCCCTAACATCAACTCTGTGTGCAAAGACTGGTTTCCCAACTCTTTGCGTAGAACTACCAATCCACCAAGCAAAAAATCAAGTTACCAGAGCGCAAGAACATATTAACTTATTAAAAAGTAAATTTGAGAATGTTTGTGATATTAGGGTTGATTTAACTTCTACATTTGAAGATTTTAAAAATGTAGTTCCGAAAACGGAATCTTCTGAAAAAGTAGATTTGTCTTTAGCTAATACAAGAGCAAGATTAAGAATGACTACTCTATACTATCTAGCGGGTTTACACAACTATTTGGTTATAGGAACAGGTAATAAAGTAGAAGATTTTGGGGTAGGATTTTACACTAAATATGGTGATGGAGGTGTGGACTTAAGTCCTATTGCAGATTTAATGAAATCTGAAGTTTATAAATTAGCCGCATTTCTTAATGTGCCAAATTCAATCCAAAAAGCAGCTCCAACAGATGGATTATTTGGAGATAGTAGGACTGATGAAGACCAAATAGGAGCTTCTTATGACGAATTAGAATGGGCAATGGACATGCAAAGCAAAGGAAAATCAGAAAACGACTTTTCCGGAAGGGAATATGAGGTTTTTAAAATATACCTAACACTATATAACGCTAACCAGCACAAAATGCAAGCAATACCTATTTGTAAAATACCTAAAGAATTGAAATAAAACAATTCTTAACAACAAAAAAGCCTTTATTATGTATTACATAATAAAGGCTTTTTTAATTGCTTTATAACAAGTTTGCTGATAGCATACTTTGCTTTATTCTCATATATGCTCTTTTTTTAGAACCTTTTGATATTTCATAAGGTAATAAAACGAACAATTTAAACACGTTTAGTACTTGTACTAGTTTTTTCATTATGTGGGGGATTTCTTTTAAGCACGTGCAAGGTAAACAAAAATATTTAATTGCACTAATAATTACTACAGGTATAAATACTTGTTTTTATATTTCTAATATTAAACAACTCTATTTAACTTTTCGAAAAGCCTCATTTTCAAGCTTGTATAATTTCTAATAATATCTAAATCTATGAGTGCACCCGGATCCTTAGCAGACTCATTCATCAATTCTTCAATCTTTTCTCCAATTAATACTCTTCTTAAATTGTAAACAACGTCGTTTACACCTTTCGCTAAAACCTCTAAAACGGACTTCACTTCTATATTTTGTCCTTCCCAATCACTCAACTGGCGGTTCGGATTTTCTTTCTCCATTAAAATAGAGGTTACAATTGTAGATATATCAGAATTTTTATGATTGATTAAACCATCAATATCTAATTTTTCTAATTGATTCAATTGATGAATAATTTCTGTATAAATTTCCTGAAAAAGAACATTGGAAAATTCTATTTCATCCGCATGCAAGTGCACATATATTTCTGCAGAAACCGTATTTTCATATTTTCTTGTTTCTATATGCTCTACTCCTTCTTCATCAACATTAATTACCTCTTCACTAAATTCAACTTGCTCATTTCCATATAACAGCAAAATTTTAATAATTTCATTTTCAAGAATACTAAGTTGATCTATTTTTTGAGTAGAAACCACACCACCTTTAACCAAACCCATTTGAACCTGTTCTTGGTTCATAAAATATTCTGCAGGTGGCTCATTTGGATCTTGCGGTGCTCTATTTTGCTGTCTGTTCTTTTTATTTTTTTCTTGTAATCCTTTTTTTAATAATTGGGCTAACTCACCAAATAAAACTCGCTCAGAAATATCCATAACTCTCGCACACTCTTGCACATATACTTCTCGCTGAATGCCATCTGGAATTTTAGAAATGCTACTAACAATATCTCGAATAACACCCGCTTTTTTTATAGGATCGTTTTTAGAATCTTTTAATAAAAGTGACACTTTAAAGTTGATAAAGTCTTGAGCAGAATTTTCTAAATACTCTTTTAGCTCAGCTTGCGAATTTGATTTTGCAAAACTATCAGGATCTTCTCCTTCAGGGAATTGAACTACTTTTACGTTCATTCCTTGCTCTAAAATTAAATCTATACCTCGAATAGAAGCTCTAATTCCCGCCGCATCTCCATCGAAAAGAACTGTTATGTTTTTGGTAAGTCTATTTATCAATCGTATTTGATCTGGTGTTAGCGCAGTACCAGAAGAAGCTACAACATTTTCTACACCAGACTGGTTAAAAGAAATTACATCTGTATAACCTTCTACCAAAAAACAATTATCTTGTTTTGCTATTTCTTTTTTAGCTTGATACAATCCATAAAGAATTTTACTCTTGTGATAAATATCACTTTCGGGTGAATTTAAATATTTAGCCGCCTTTTTATCCGAGGTTAAAATACGACCTCCGAAACCTAAAATACGACCAGACATAGAATGTATAGGAAACATTACGCGTCCTTTAAAACGATCAAATTGTTTGTTTTCTTTTACAATTGTTAATCCTGTTGAAGCAAGATATTTTAAATCATATCCTTTTGCTAAAGCACTTTTTGTGAAATTATCCCATTCATCGATGCAATATCCTAATTCAAATCTTTTAATGGTTTCATCTGTAAAACCACGTTCTCTAAAATAAGATAATCCAATCGCCTTTCCTTTATTAGAATTGAGCATTAAATCATGAAAATAGTCTTTGGCAAAATTAGATACCATAAACATACTCTCTCGTTCATTCATCTGCGCTTTCTCTTCAGATGATCTCTCAGTTTCTTCAACTTCTATATTGTACTTTTTAGCCAACCACCTTAACGCTTCTGGATATGAAAAATGCTCATGTTCCATTAAAAAAGAAACTGAGTTACCTCCTTTTCCCGTAGAAAAATCTTTCCAAATTTGTTTTACGGGAGATACCATAAAGGATGGTGATTTTTCATCTGTAAAAGGACTTAACCCTTTAAAGTTACTTCCTGCTTTTTTAAGCTGAACAAACTCACCAATAACCTCTTCTACTCTGGCAGATTCAAAAATTCGGTCTATAGTACTTCTTACTATCATGAATGCTATTTATTGGAAAGTGAAAACAAAGATAAGAAAACCTTATTTCTGATAAATTTTATAATTAAAAAACCTCACTAAATTAATAATGAGGTTTCAATATCTACTTTTTTTTTACATTAAGAGGCTGTCCTTAATTTTTTTAATGTTGTATTTGTTAATTTTGCCACGGCATAATCTTTGGTCACGTTAAATTCCTTTTCGTCAGAACTCGGTAAATCAAACATGGCATCTGTAAATATAGCCTCACACAAAGAACGTAACCCCCTTGCGCCCAACTTATACTCAATTGCTTTTTCAACGATATAGTTCAAAGCCTCGTCCTCTATGACAAAGTCAACATCATCCATTAAAAATAGCTTAGCATATTGCTTAATTATAGCATTTTTAGGCTCTGTTAGAATCGACCTCAAGGTTTTAGCATCTAGAGGGTTCATATAACTCAACACAGGTAAACGCCCAATAATTTCAGGTATTAATCCAAATGCTTTTAAATCTGATGGAATAATGTATTGTAATAAATTTTCTTCATCTACTTTATCATCATCTAGAGAGGCACTAAAACCTACAGCCTGCATATTTAAACGTTTACTTATAAGCCTTTCAATTCCGGAGAATGCACCACCAGCAATAAACAAAATCTCTTTCGTGTTTACTTCTATAAATTTTTGTTCAGGATGTTTTCTTCCACCTTTAGGTGCAACATTCACAACAGTACCTTCTAATAATTTTAACAAAGCTTGCTGCACGCCCTCTCCAGAAACATCTCTTGTTATTGAGGGATTATCACCTTTTCTGGCAATTTTATCAATTTCATCAATAAAAATTATACCTCTTTGTGCCTTTTCTACATCATAATCTGCAGCTTGCAATAATTTACTTAAAATACTTTCTACATCTTCACCAACATAACCTGCTTGTGTTAAAACAGTAGCATCAACTATTGCAAAAGGTATGTTAAGCATTCTTGCAATTGTTTTTGCAACCAAGGTTTTACCTGTACCTGTTTCTCCTACTAAAACAATATTAGACTTTTCAATTTCTACATCATCTTCACTTTCTTCTTGTAATAAACGCTTATAGTGATTATAAACAGCAACTGCCATTGCTCTTTTTGTTTCATCTTGACCAATTATATATTGATCTAAAAACTCTTTGATTTCCAAAGGTTTTTTAAGTATTAAATCTTTAGAAAGCTCATTTGATTTCGAATCAGAAACTTCTTCTTCCACAATTCCATGGGCTTGCTCAATACATTTATCACAAATATGGGCATCTATTCCTGCAATTAGCAAGTCAGTTTCTACTTTTTTTCGTCCACAAAACGAACATTCTAAATTTTCTTCTTTCGACATTATATCTGCTTTATTCTTTTAGGATTTAACCTATATTTTCCTCGCTAAAACTTCATCAATCATTCCATAAGCCTTTGCTTCTTCTGCTTTCATCCAATAATCTCTATCAGAATCATTATGAACTTTCTTAATAGTTTGTCCTGAATGCTTTGCGATAATTGCATACAATTCATCTTTCAATTTTAAAATTTCTCTAGTCGTAATTTCAATGTCTGAAGCCTGACCTTGAGCTCCTCCTAAAGGTTGATGAATCATAACTCTTGAGTGTGGCAATGCAGAACGTTTACCTTTTGCTCCTGCACACATTAAAACCGCTCCCATAGAAGCTGCCATACCTGTACAGATTGTTGCAACATCTGGTTTTATGAACTGCATTGTGTCATAAATTCCTAGACCGGCATAAACGCCTCCACCTGGTGAATTAATATAAATTGAAATATCTTTATTAGCATCTACACTTTCTAAAAACAATAATTGCGCCTGAATAACATTTGCAACTTGATCGTTAATTCCTGTACCCAAAAAGATAATTCTATCCATCATTAACCGAGAAAAAACGTCCATCTGCGTAATGTTCATTTGACGTTCTTCCATAATATATGGCGTTAAACTACTTGTTATTTTACCTAAATATGTGCTGTTTATTCCTTGATGTTTTGTTGCGTATTTTTCGAACTCTTTTCCGTAATCCATTTTCGTGCTTCTGTTTTAAGTTTAATAGTGTAAATATAAGAACTATTTCTTACTATTTTGTTTGAGTGAGTCGCTAAAAAAAACCTGAATCTAACAATTCAGGTTTTCTGTTTTTATCCATTGTGTTCGTCAGCAAAAATTGATGCTTAAAACAGTATGATTATTACTTATAAACTTCTTTTATGAAATCTTCGTAAGAAAGCTCTTTCGATTTAAAACTCATGTTCTCTTTATAAAAAGCCAATAATTTTTGGCTCATTAATTGAGATTGTAATTTTTGAGCTTCTTCCTGGTTTTGTAAAATTCTACCAGCAATATCATCCAGTTCTTTTTCTTCTGGATTCATGTTACCAAATTGAGCCATTTGCGAACGGATAAATCCTTTTGCATACGTTACCAATTCTTTATAATCTAATTTAATATCATTATCCTTCATAATCTTTCCTTCGATTAATTGATAGCGTAAACCTTTCTCAGACTTATCAAATTCTGCTGTAGCTTCCTCTTCAGTCAATTCTTTTTCACCTGCAGTTTTTAACCATTTCTTTAAGAAACTTGCTGGTAAATCAAATTTTGTATTTTCTACTAAATACTCTGTAATTGCGTTGAGTAATTGCTGATCTCCCTGCTGCTCAAATTGCTTTTCAGCATCTATTTTAATTTTTGCCTTTAATTCAGTTACAGACGTTACACTTCCATCAGAAAACAATTTATCAAACAGCTCTTTATCTAACTCAGCTAACTCTGTTTTTGTAATTTCTTCTATTGTTACAGAAACTGTAACATTTAAGTCTTGAGAAGCATCTTTAGAAACACCTAAAATGTGTTCTAACTTGTTATTATCCTCAAATAATCCCTTGGTTTTTAATTCGATTACATCACCAACCTTAGCTCCAATTACTTTCTTTTCATTTTTCTTTCCTTTCAGATCTTTTACTAAAAAAGTAGATTTTTTGTTGATCTCGTTTTCTTCATTTACAAAAGTAGCTGTTACATTTGAGTCCACTAGAGCTTCTTCTTGCGAAATCATCTTACCATAACGTTTTTGAATATTCCTAACTTCTTCGTCAAGTAATTCTTCTGTTGCAACAATATTATATTTCGTTACTTTCTTTTTAGCATCTAATTTTACATCAAAAACAGGTGCTAAACCTAATTCGAATTCAAAAGAAAAAACTTCTGCATCCCAATCAAAATTTTCTGTCATTCTTGGAATAGGATTCCCCAAGATGTCTAATTTCTCGTCTGCTAAAAATTTATTTAAAGATTCTTGTAAAAGCTTATTAACCTCATCTATCATTATAGATTTACCGTACTTCTTTTTAATCATACCCATTGGTACATGCCCTTTTCTAAAACCAGGAACATCTGCCTTTTTACGATAATCTGCTAATAAACCTGTTACTTTTGCTTGGTAATCATCAGCAACGATATCAACTTTTACAACTGCATTTAATGCATCTATGTTTTCTTTTGTAATATTCATTTATTTGTTCTTTTATCTTAAAAAAATCGACTGCAAAACTAATCATTTTAATTGATTTCACAAATCTTAAATACTTCTATTTCAGCATCGTTATTTACTTCCTAATGGTTTTTACGTCTCTTATCAATAATGGAAATAATACTTAACTAAAAATAGACAGTAAAACGCTGAATAATAATGCAAAGAAAAAATTGATATCAAGAAAGCAGTTCGTTAATTCAAATTTAAATAAGGTAAAATCATGCATTCATTTCAAAAGAAATATTTCTAAATATTGGTTAATTTAAAAACAATGTTAAAATAATTTAAAACTGATAGGAAAAGATATTTTTTAATGATTAAAAAAAGTAACAACTAGACAAAATCACACAACTGTAGCGTATTCATTCGCACGCATTAATTCAATTTGCTTTTAAACCGAAAAAAATATAACTTCGTAACTATTGAAAATGAATTGTTTAAACAATTCATTATTTTTATTTAATTAGTTAAAATCTCATACGAATTCAAAAAACATATTATGAAATATCTTACATTTTCTATTTTTATTTTGACATTAATCTCTTGCTCAAAAGACGATAATAATCCACAAAAAGACGATAATAATCCACAAACCGACTACACTATATGGAGTGGAGAAAAAATTGAGTTCGTTAAAAATGGTGATTCTGATCCAACTTTAGAAGCGAATCAAGATAGAATAACACCAAGTGTTGCAATTACTAGAGATAATTCTGGAGGTGAAATATATAATATCCAATCAGAATTCACTTCTGCCAAAGGCACGAGCCCCTTAGGGACAGAATGGGCCATAGGGACAGTTTCTAACATATCAAACCTTTCATTTAAAACGTTCAGAAATGCGGTTGGAAGCCCCAAAGATGTTGTGGGAAAGAACTTGGTCATGCATATCATAGAGGAAGACATTTACTTATCCGTTGAGTTTAAAAGTTGGGGACAACAAAAAAACGGAGGTTTTTCTTATGAGAGATCTACAGAAAATTGATAAGATTAAATAGACATTACTGGCACGAAGTCGAATACATTGCGACTTTCTTTTTCTAAATTTAAATAGCTTAAAAACTATTTCTTCTGTAATTCTGCTGTAGATTTGCGTTCTAATTCAGCTTGAAACTCCTCCATTACAGGTTTTACAGTGCTATCTGGTATATCTGATACTTTTATATACATTAATCCATCTACAGCATTATTAAACTTAGGATCAACATTAAAGGCTACTAAACGTGCATTTTGCTTCACATACTTTTTAATTAAAACAGGAATCCTAAGCGCTCCTGGTTCAATTTCATCAATAATTTTATCAAATTTTTGCATGTCTGCCTCCGTTGCATCAAACACAAAATCTTTATCTGCATCTTTTAACTTTACCTTGTATTCTTTCTTGGGATGAATATACTGCGCTATATAAGGATCATAATAATGAGATTTCATAAACTCAATCATCAACGATTTAGAAAAATCTGAAAATTTATTACTAATAGAAACACCACCCATTAAATATTTATATTCAGGATAACGCAATGTA
Source organism: Polaribacter sp. (assembly GCA_029252865.1). Taxonomy (GTDB): domain Bacteria; phylum Bacteroidota; class Bacteroidia; order Flavobacteriales; family Flavobacteriaceae; genus Polaribacter. The sequence continues at coordinate 8,602 of JAQXAP010000034.1, read as the reverse complement.
ACATGCACAATTCCTTTCCATAATAAAAATAAAGGCATTGGTTTCTGTTGATACTCACCAATAATAAAGGCTCTCCCCATTTCTATGGTATTGCTCATCATTTGATGTAATTCTGGTTCTATTCTAAACAAGGTTTGTATGTAGAATCCATTTATTCCATTTTTTTTGTAAATTTCGTTACCGAGTCCCATTCTGTATGCACCGGCTAAACGTTTTGCCTCTCTATCCCACAATAACAAGTGATGGTAATCCTTATCGAATTGATCTAAATCTATTTCTTTGTTAGTTCCCTCACCAACCTCTCTAAAAGTAATTTCACGAAGTCTACCAATTTCATGTAATAAATGAGGAATCTTTTTAGCACTTGCAAAAAACACTTCGTAATTCTTACTCTCTAATAAGCGCCCATCAGCTTTTCTTAAAGCATTTATTTCTCTAATAAACAAACCCGTATCCTTTTGCTTCGTTATTTTTTTGGCTGCTTTTTTAGGTATTTTAATATTTTGAGCAGAAATTAACTTGTGCGCTTTCTCAAACGGATTTGCCAACATATAAGTTTTCTTTCTGATAAACTCATGAAATGAATGAATATCTTTAAATTCTTTTTGATCCTTTACAGAGATTGGCTTTCCTATTCTTACTTTTATGACCTTACCGCTTTGAGAAACAAGCTCTGAGGGTAATTTTGCCGTTCTTAAGGTATCCGAAATTTTTGATAAAAAGTAAAAAAAACGGCTATTTTTAGCGTGAAAATAAATAGGAATTACGGGAACATTTGCTTGCTTTATTAGCTTAACAGCGCCGTCTTCCCAAGGTTTGTCTACATTTAATTTTCCGTCTTTGTATGTAGAAACTTCACCTGCAGGAAAAATACCTAGAGGCTTGCCCTCTCTTAAATGCAATAGTGCATTTTTGATTCCGGTAAGGCTAGATTTTACATCTTTTCTATCTTCAAAAGGATTTACTGGCATTACATAGGGCTTTAAAGGAGTAACTCTATGTAATAAAAAGTTCGCAATAATTTTGTAATCAGTTCTTTTTTCAACAAGTAATTTCAATAACAAAACTCCATCAATACCCCCGAGAGGATGGTTAGAAATTGTGATAAAAGGACCCTCTTTTGGAATTCTTTTTAAATCTTCATCCGGAATTTCAAAATTAATATTACAATCATCTAAAACACCGTTCAGAAAATCTAAATCAGTCTTATTTTTATTATTATCGTAGATTTTGTTAATTACCGAAATACGAAGAATTCTTAATAAAACCCATCCTACAAAAGTTCCAAAAAAACCAAGTTTATGCAGACCAATTACCTGTGCAATTTCTTTAGATGTTACTAATGCCATTCCTTGTGATTAAAGCGAACTGCAAACATACTAAAAAAACAAATATCGAAATATTATTTTGCGGCTAAAACAATTTGAATTGTCTCCTTATTTACCTGTGTTAACAGCGATTCTCCTTTTTCTTCAATGCTTAAAACTGCATTATTATCAAAATGACGCACAGTATACAAATCTACTCCCTTCTGAACATCTATTTTAAACTGCGTTTTTAACTCATCATAAAAAGCATCAAACTTGTTAAATTTATTATCAATACAAACAGAAAAACTAATAGCAGAATTCTGAATTAAATTTACTTTTAATTGATAATCGTGTAGTTTTTGAAAAATATAACTAATATTATTTTCTACCATAAAAGAGAAATCTAAAGCAGAGATTGAAACTAAAATTTGATCTTTCTTTACAATAAAACATGGTATACAGGGAACTAATCTAGTACCTTGAGAAACCTTTGTACCTATTTCTTTAGGATTTACAAAAGAGCGCACTAATAAAGGAATTTCTTTTCTTTCTAGAGGTTGTAATGTTTTTGGATGAATTACTGACGCCCCATAAAACGCCATTTCGATAGCTTCTTCATAAGAGATCTGCTCTAATAAAGTCGTCTCTGTGAACACTCTTGGATCTGCATTTAAAACCCCTGGTACATCTTTCCAAATTGTAACATTTTCTGCATCTAAACAATACGCAAAAACTCCTGCAGTATAATCAGAACCCTCTCTACCAAGCGTAGTTGTATTTTCTGTATCATTTGCTGCAATAAAACCTTGTGTTATATTCAATTTAGTGGCATCTAATTTTTCAGTAATTATCTTTTGAGTTAAATCCCAATCTACTTTTGCATCCCTATAATTACTATCTGTTTTAATGTAATTTCTTACATCGAACCAGTTGTTATCAATTCCTATTTTTGATAAATAAGCACTTACTATTTTAGTAGATAAAAGTTCTCCAAAACAAATAATTTGATCATAAACATAATTGTATCTTTGAGAGGTATTTCTTGCTAAAAACCAACTTAATTCCCCCAGAAGAATATCAATTTCTTTATAAATTGCATCTCCTTTATCAAACAAATCATTTATAATGGCCTTATGGTAATCTTCAATAACACCTAAATTATCCGATAATTTATCTGTCTTATTGTAATAAGCATCTATTACCTCTTCAAATGCATTTGTAGTCTTCCCCATTGCAGAAATCACAACTACTGTATTCTCTGTTCCTTCGCTTTGTAAAATTTGAGTTATATTCCTTACACTTTCTGCATCCTTTACAGATGCTCCTCCAAATTTAAAAATCTTCATTTTAACTTTTTTGAATAAAATTCACTAAATTTTCTTTGTTCATTTGTACTACAGACCAATCATTTAAATAAGTGGCTCCGGTGCTTTTGTAAAAATCTATTGCGTTGGTGTTCCAATCTATAACTTCCCAGGCAACCCTGTTAAAGTTATTATCTAGAGCGTATTTTAGTACGGCTGTATACAAAGCCTTTCCTGCTCCTATTTTTTGCTTGCTCTTAGTTACAATTAAGTCTTCTAGATGAATAGCTCTTCCTTTCCATGTAGAATATCGCTCATAAAACAGAGCAATACCAATTATTGTATTTTCTTGCTCAGCAACATAAATCTTAAACTTAGGATTTGCAGAAAAACCATCTCTTACTAAATCTTCTACTGTAATTTCTACAGCATCTGGTTCTTTTTCAAAAACGGCTAACTCTGTTATTAAATCTAACACAGATTGCATATCTTTTTTCTCACCTAACCTTACTGTAAAGTCCATATTGCTTAAATTTTATTCAAAGATAGTTCTTTTGTTATCCTTCAAAAAAAATTAAATATTTTAGACAATTATTTTTGATTTGTTTAAATTTTGGAAGAAAAAATAAAGAACTAAATCGTTGTAGTACATTAAAAAAAGTTGAATCTTTGTCGAAAATCTTGAAAATTAAAATAACATGAGTGCTCAAAAACAAACTTTAGGAGAATTTATCATAGAAAATCAGCATGCTTTTAAGTATAGCTCCGGAGAACTTTCTAGTCTTTTAAACTCTATTCGACTAGCAGCAAAAGTGGTAAATCACGAGGTAAATAAAGCTGGTTTAGTTGATATTATTGGAGCTGCAGGAGACACAAACATACAAGGTGAAGACCAACAGAAATTAGATGTTTATGCAAATGATAAGTTTATTCAGACCTTAACTAGAAGAAATATTGTTTGTGGTATTGCCAGTGAAGAAGAAGATAGTTTTGTTGCTATTAATAGTATTGATGAAAATAATCAAAATAATTACGTTGTTTTAATTGATCCTTTAGACGGTTCCTCTAATATTGATGTTAATGTTTCTGTGGGAACTATTTTTTCGATTTATAGAAGAGTAACTCCTGTTGGAAAACCTGTGCAAATAGAAGATTTTTTACAAAAAGGAAGCGAACAAGTTGCCGCGGGTTATGTAGTTTACGGAACCTCAACAATGTTGGTCTATACAACAGGGAATGGTGTAAATGGTTTTACACTAAACCCAGCAATTGGTACTTTTTATTTATCTCACCCAAATATGACATTTCCTAAAAATGGAACGATGTATTCTGTAAATGAAGGAAATTATATGGATTTTCCTCTTGGTGTAAAAAAGTATATAAAACATTGTCAGGGAGAAGGTGGAGACAGACCTTACACGAGCAGATATATTGGTTCTTTAGTTTCTGATTTTCACAGAAACATGATTAAAGGTGGAATTTATATGTATCCAAAAGGATCGAGAAACCCAAATGGAAAATTAAGATTACTATACGAGTGTAACCCTATGGCCTTTTTAGCAGAACAAGCCAATGGTAAATCATCTGACGGTTACATAAGAACAATGGATGTTCAGCCTACAGAACTGCATCAAAGAGTTCCTTTTATTTGTGGTAGTAAAAATATGGTTGACGAATTGGAAGAATTTATGATGAAATACGGAGAATAAATCTTTCTTATACTAAAATAAATTTTCAATACGCAAACTTCTTGTAAAACCCCTCATTAATAGTTAATTTTACAGTCGTAAAAACAATATGAACTTTTAAAAACATAAAAAATGGCTTTTCAATTACCAGATTTAGGATACGCTTACGATGCGCTAGAACCAAATATAGATGCAAGAACTATGGAAATTCACCATACAAAACATCATAACGGATATACTACAAAATTAAACGGTGCAATTGCAGGTACTGATTTAGAAGGAAAATCTATTGAGGATATTCTTACTAATTTAGACATGAGTAATGGTGGTGTAAGAAATAATGGTGGTGGTTTTTTTAATCACTCATTGTTTTGGTCAGTAATGAACCCTAGTGATAGAGGTTATTTATCTGGAGAATTAAAAGACGCTATTGAAGCTGCCTTTGGTTCTAAAGATGCTTTTATTGAAGCTTTTTCTAAAGCCGCTGCAACTCAATTTGGCTCTGGTTGGGCATGGTTATGCGTTTTACCAGGAGGTAAAGTAGAAGTTTGCTCTACGCCAAACCAAGACAACCCATTAATGCCTGGTGTAACTTGTGGAGGAACGCCAATCTTAGGTTTAGATGTGTGGGAACATGCGTACTACCTAAACTATCAAAACAGAAGACCAGATTACATTAACGCTTTCTTTAATGTAATTAACTGGAACGAGGTAGAAAGAAGATATGCTGAAGCTAAATAAAGGCACAACCTTTTTTAAATACAAAAAAGCACTCTATATTCAGAGTGCTTTTTTTTTATGTATAAAATTCTTATAATTTCCCGTAAATATCATCATTCGATGCCTAAAAAACAATTTGAGATTAAGAGATAATATTGACAACATTTCATTAAAAAACTCCATTTTAAGAAAGTTCTTTTTTTAAATACAAACACAATCATTTCTTCTTTTTAATACTTTTACTTTTTCTATTACGCGCATTTAATTTAAACGTATAACTCAATACAACATAACGCCCTAATCGCTGAAGGTTGGTTTCCTCGAAAAAATTCAACGTACTTTTTCTTTCCACATCAATATTTTTATTCAACAAATCTATGAGAACTACCTTTATAATATTGTTGTTTTTTGAAAGAGAATAAGACATCGCAGCATTCCAAATTGGTATTTTTTGTTGAACAGAAAAACTATTATCAGTATAAATAATATAATCGAACTGTGTATTGATATTGAATCTTTTAGACACATCATAATCTATCATCCCAAAATATTTTTGAGCAGTAAACTCCCGGTCTGAATTACTTTCAATAGAAAAACTAGTATTATTTCTTTGATAGGTCAACCCTGCCTTTAAATCTACTTTTCTTTTTCTAACATTTTGCACTGTAAAGCTTAGCAGATAATCTTTAGAAACAACATTATTCAACTCAAAATTCACAACTGAATTTGCTGAATTATAAGAAAATTTATTTTTAAGGCTAAACCGCGCACTAAGGCTATTTACTTTTTTACTCAAATTTACTAAAGCATTTACTCGCTCTCTTTTTCCATTATTCTGATAACTTAACGTTCTAATATAATCTTCATTTACAAACACATTTCTAATAATTGCGTCATTAGAATTTTGGTATTGTAACCGAGCGTAAAGATTTATAGAAGAATTAAAATCAAAAACACTTGCGGTGGTTAAAAACGAATTTGTTTTTTCAGCTTTTAAATCTGGATTTCCGGTAAATATTAAAAACGGATTTAAATCATTATAAAATGGGTTTGTATAATTGGGCTTGGGCGCTCTTATAAACTTTGAATAGAAAAATTTAAACTTCCTACCTCTTTTGGGTTTGTATTGAAAAACGAACCCAGGATTTACATACAATTCCTCTTTACGAAACTGCATGCCATCTATCTGGCCAAAACTTCTATCTAAAGCCTGAATTTCTAGACTTGTGGATATATATAACTTTGGTTTATTGTAACTATGAAAAAGTTTAGTTTTAAAACTATTCTGAGCATACTTATAGGTGTTTGCTAAAAAATCTTTAACAGCGGATGTTTTAATCGTTTCTCTGTTTTGCTCTGTATTTTCTGTACCCGAAATCATTTTTGATGAGGCTACTACATTCAAATAATGATGACCAACTATGGGTTCTGTATATTTAAGTTTTAAAAGAATATTAGACGTATTAAAATCCTCTTCTCTTGTAGTAATAAGATTTGTACTTGAAGGGTTTGTGGTATTTAAATTTCTAGTAATAAAACTACTTTGGTCATTATGTCTTATTACATCATTTACAACCACATTCATACTTGTACTAAAACTTCTGCCTATTTTTTGCAGACTGTGGTAATAATTTATATTCAGATTACCATATTTTGTAAAATTATCATTTGACGATTGATTTGTCCTTGTGGTAACCAATTCATCATCTCTATTAAAAAAAAGTCCATCTCTATTTAAATTTGAACCTCTATTATCTGAATAAAATTTAGTTTTAATTCGTAAACTATTTGTTGCGTTATACTTGTTGGTGTATTGAAAATTAAGATTGTGATTATCTGACGTATTTAAATAAGAATTATCTGATTTATAATTAAAATTATTGTTACTCGAAAAAAAAACTCTTTTTGTATCAGAAACCCCTTGATTCTCTAAAAAATTGTAAAAATAATCTACATTAAAAGACTCTTTTTCTCTAAGCTCTTTTCCGAAATGAACCCCAGTAACTGCTGTTTCTAAAAAACCATTTAAACTCTTTTGAGGATTTATAAAATTATCCTCATTATCATCGTTAGAATCATCTGCAATGCCATCTACATTTTTTAAAAACCCTTGAATATTAGAACCTGTAACGTTAATATTATTAAACTTACCGATTACAGATAATTGCGATTTTGAGTTAAACTGATTGTAATTTAAATTACTAAAATATCTATTATCCAAACCCAAACCTGCTGCAATTTTACCGAAGCCTCTATTTTTATTCGTTTTCTTGAGAGTAAAATTAACAACCATCTCTTTATTACCGTCATCAACCCCTGTTAACTCGGCTTCATCACTTTTTTTATCAATAACTTCTACTTTAGCAATTGCATCTGCAGAAATATTCTTTAACACGATGGATGGATCTCCTCCAAAAAACTCCTTTCCATCAACAAAAAACTTTGTAACGGCGTTTCCTTGCGCAATAACTTTGCCATCTTCAATTTCAATACCTGGCAGCTTTTTTAATAAACCCTCAATATTATCATCATAATTTACTTTAAAAGAACTTGCGTTAAAACTAATGGTATCCTTCTTAATCTGAATAGGAACTACTGCTGTAATAATCACCTCGTCTAAAAGACCTATATCCTCTTTTAATACAATTGTTTTTAAATCTATAAACTGCTTTTTATAAATCAGTTTTTTTGAAAACGTTTTAAATCCCAATAAATTTAATTGTAAAACAACGGTATCCTTTGGGATGTCATTTAATAAAAAAGTTCCATTTTTATCTGTAGTTGTATAACTTAAAAAAGAATTGTCTTTTGAGTTTAATAATGCGACAGAAACCATTTCTAATGGAACATTGGCTTCATCGGTAATCATACCTTTTATTCCTGATGATTGACTTTGAGTATTTATAGAAAAACAAAATAGAAGCATACATAACACTCCTATTTTAAAAATTATTTTTTCTGAAAACATGTTTTTTAGACTCTTTAAAGTTCAAAAAGTTTAATTAGAATAAGATAAAATTCTTTATTACTAAAACTCTTTTTACTTTCCTTTTTAAAGCAGCTAAATTATAAAAATATTGGCCTTGTTTATAACTTAAGAGAATTCATTGTTAAACCCTTTTTACGGTAAACGTTACTAAATTAAATTTTTAAGTATTCTTAATAATATCATTAAGGTCTACCCTATTTGAAATAGCACTACAATAAACATTTTAAAATTATTTTTTTTTGAATTCTTATCCCGAAGAAAAAAACGCAAATACAATCGCTTCAATTAGAGTGAAATATAATTGATTTTAATCCCTAAAAAAGAACATCTATCTACTTACAGATTATTGAAATTAAAAAAAAATTAAAAAAAAATAAAAAACATTTGCTAGATGTATAAAACTTACTATATTTGCAGCCCGGTTAGGAAATAACGGGGTTTCATTACAAGTTCAAATTATAAAATAATGACTGCGAAAGTAGCTCAGGGGTAGAGCATCACCTTGCCAAGGTGGGGGTCGCGGGTTCAAATCCCGTCTTTCGCTCTATTAAATAAAAACCATGCTGAAGTGGTGGAATTGGTAGACACGCT